>CAYWVA010000005.1:0-30565 GCA_964461545.1 uncultured Rhizobiaceae bacterium
GGTCCGCGATCTCGGGCTTTTTGAGCGCGATGGCATCATGCGCCGGGCATCGTAGTAAACGCCGCATTGCCTTCCCACCGGTCAGGCAGAGGAAACACGGATGGAAATCGAGTATGAGCCGATTGACGGCTGGCCGCCATTGGCCTGGATCGCCGTGTGCGATCGGGCGTCCGGTCGCGTTCGCGTGCGGCACGGGCAAAGCGTCGAGACCCGCCACGACTGGTTCTGCGAGGCCGTCTGGGCAGGAGAGTTCGGCTCGGGCGACTTCGACCGTACCGATCTGATCGTCGGCAGCGGAGCGCGGCTGCGCGACGGACGGCTGGTGTTCGTGTCCTCGGGGACCACGGTCGACCGCCTGCAATCTTTGCAGACCACCGAAGGCGTGCTCGTATCGAACTCGCTGCCCTGCCTGATGGAGGCGGCCGACGCAACGGTCGACCCGACATACCCGAAGTATTATGAGGACTTCCGCTCGATCATCGAGGGCCTGGAGCGGTATAAGCCGACGCTGGAGACCAGCCGCGGCGTGGTGACGCTGACCTATTTCCGCAATCTTGTCTGGGACGGCGCGAGCCTCTCGGTTGTAGACAAGCCCCACGCCGAGCGCGGCTTCGACGGCTTCGAGGGCTATCGCGCCTTTTTGGTCGATACGGTAGAGCGTATCGGCCGCAACATGGTCGCGCCGGAGCGGCATCTACGCTTTCGACCCCTCGGCAGCGTCTCCAGCGGGTACGATTCGCTTGCGGTCGCGGTTCTCGCGCGACATGCGAGCCTGGACGAGGCGATCTGCTTCAGCCGGGCGCGCGGCGGCGGGGACGACGATGGTACGTCTCACGCTGAGCGGCTCGGTCTGCGGGTGATCCACGCAGATCGGCAGGCGTGGCGCACCATGCCCGAGGCGTTCGCCCCTTTCGGTGCCGTGAACGGCTATGGCGAGGAGGTGCATAACGCGGCGCTCGCCGATGTGCTGGTGGGCTCCGTGCTGTTCTCCGGCTATCACGGCGGCGCAATCTGGGAGAAGAACGAGAAGAACCTTGAACCGGAGTTCGGGCGTAAAGATCCATCGGGACTCTCCCTCAGCGAGTTCCGGCTGCGCGTGGGCTTCATTCATTGTCCTGTGCCATTCCTCGGCTTGCGCCGAAAGGCCGGCCTTCATCACATCAGCATTTCTCCGGAGATGAGGCCATGGGATGTTGGCGACGAATACAGCAAGCCGATTCCGCGGCGCATTATCGAGGAGGCCGGCGTGCCGCGAGGCACGTTCGGGGTTACGAAGCGCGCCGCTGCCGTTGTGCTGTGGAACCCCGAGGAGGGGTTCCTGCCTCCCGCCGAGCTGGAAAACCTGAGATCCTGGCTCGCCGCCAGGGAGCACGAATGGGCGTCGGTCGGCGTTGCCTCCCCCCTCGCCAGACACCGTCGGGCGCGCCTGCTGTCGGCCTTCCTGGCTCCTACACGCCCATTGCTCGCCGTGATGCGGCGCATCCCGCTCGCAAGTTCGCTCGCCCACCGGCTCGCCCGGCTCAATCCGCACTACCGGCGCGACCCCCTGTTCACTGCCCTGTTTCCCTGGGCACTCGACCGAGCGAAGGCGCGCTATCGCGTCGGCCGACAGCTAGCGGCGAGCCCCCAGGTTCGTTCTCGGCGAGAAAGGGCGGTGGGAACGGACACCTAGTCTGGCAGAAGATGTTGCGGGTCCAGTTCATCAGGCAATGCCGGTCAAGACCTTGCGGATGTCGGCGTAGCGCCGGTCGCTGGAGGGCACGACCATGCCCTTATGGTCAAAGCTGACCCGGCTTCCCAGTACGACACCGATAACCCGTCGCTGCTTCGCAACAGCCAGCACCACCAGGCATCCTCCAGCGTTCCGTGTACTGCCGGTCTTGCCCGCGAGTATACCATCCTCTTCCAGCAACTCGTTGGTCGACTGGACCTGAGCGGATCGGGGATAGTCGCCCTGGAGATCGAAGCGGTATGTGCGGGTGCTGGCGGCGTGGACAATCGCCGGTCTGGTAAACGCTTCCTTCGCCAGCAAGGCAATATCCCTAGCACAGCTATGCTGTTCTCGGCTGTCCCTACCGTGCGGGTTTTGGAAGTGAGTACGCCTCAGGCCGAGTTCAGCAACGATATGATTCATCTCCGCAACGAATCGTGAGGAGGGATCGCCCGGCCGGTCCTCTTCCTTCAACAGCTCGGTGCCAATGGCGCGCGCCACGGCACACGCCGCATCGTTTCCCGAGGGCAGCAACATCCCGTACAGAAGATCGCGAAAGGTCACCACATCGCCCGCAACCAAACCCATCGATGAGCCCCGCTCCAAGTCGCTCTGATCGATTCGGACCTGAGCATCCAGATCGTGTTCCTTCCTGCGAACCAAGATGATGGCGCTTGCAAGCTTCACGATACTGGCTAAAGGCAGCCGTACGTCGGCATTCTTGGCGCACAGGATGTCGCCGGTAGTCGCATCCATCAGGCATGCCGCCCTGGCAGAGATGCTTGGTGGCCGCGGATGGACGGAGAGGGCGCCAAGAGCGAATGAACGCAACCTGAAGGTCAGGTTGTTCCCCTTAGGTGCAGGCCGCGGCCGACGGCTGACGCTGCCTGCCTCGGGACCTGGAACAATTAGGGCGTCTACCACCGTCTCCATTCGGACCGAACGCGATCCCTTGATGAGTACACGATCACCCTTTTGAAGCAGCGTAGGCAACACCGCGGCACAGGTCCTGGCGTCAGGAAACCATTGGTCGGCGCCATAGCCTTTCGCCGGCTCGCCGACACCGATTACGAGATCAGCATGTTGGCGGGCGGATGCTCCGATTTCCTGATGATAGAAGGCCTCTTCTGTCCCGAGCTCCGCCATGGTGCCCAAAACGGCGATCCGTCGCTGCTGCGGTCGAGCCTCCCGCGAAAGAACTTCCAGAGCGAGTCGCATTGACAAAGGGTTGGCGTTGTATGTGTCGTCAATAATGGTGAGACCGTCAGTTTCGTTGACGGCGAGTCGGTGATAGGGCTGCTGAAACTCGGCTATGGCGCGTTCGACAATGTCTGCCGGGATCTTGAAAAAATTGCCCACCTCGCGGGTGACATTGGCGGCCAGTTCGTTTCCGCGCCCCGGCACCACTTTGACAGGAGCTGCGGTCGTTGCCACCATCTCAGACAGGTGGGGATTCTCGTCGCCGAAAATGGCCAACCCGGAGGCGGGAAGGACGCGGACCAAAGCGCTCTTCTCGTTCGCCACATCTTTGATTGTCCCGAGCCCCGCAAGGTGGGCAGGGCCAATCGAGGTCACTATCCCGATGGACGGTGGCGCGATGTCCGCAAGCCTCGCTATAACCCCCCTGCGCGTGCCTGTGCCGTATTCCAGAACTAGAATTTTCGGTCCGAAAAAACCCCGAAACACGGCCCTGAAGGGAGCGGTAATCAGCGCAATTAAGAGTTGCCGTCGCCCGCGGACCCAGTCTCTATGACCAAGCACCGTTAAGGGAAAACCCAGAGCGGGTGAGCCCAGGTAATTGTTCATGTTGCGGCGGGTCTTGTCAGCGCTCGGGAGGAACGGTCGGACATCGGCACGCATGAGCAGTCCCGCGACCATATCGACGGTTGTCGTCTTGCCCACCGATCCTGTAATGCCGATGACGATCGGTCGCCGCAGTTTGATTAGCAGCCGGGCTAAATGCCTGAAATAGCTTCTCGTAAGCTTGCTCTTGAAATCGTCCACCCGCGCCGCGCCTCGGTTTGCCCAGTCGCCCGCCCAACCGGATTTCCCCACGTGGTCACCTCCAGTTGGCGACATTGTGGTTTCGAGTGGGTCGCCGTGCAACGGGCTTGCATTCGATAGCTGCCCGTGTGGGGCTCTATGGGCGGGCCGTCAGCCGCCGGTTCGTCCATTCGGACCAATGTGCGGTTTGTAGTATCCTGGTTCCGACCTGTTCGGATATCATTGCTGCTCAATCTTGGAGTCATCGGGGAACGCCGGTTTCAGGCAGTTGCACGTCGCGCGATTTCGAGGCACCTAAATCGGCTGGCCTTGGCGCCGGTCAGCGGCAGAGGCAACACGGATGGAAATCGAGTATGAGCCGATTGACGGCTGGCCGCCATTGGCCTGGATCGCCGTGTGCGATCGGGCGTCCGGTCGAGTTCGCGTGCGGCACGGGCAAAGCGTCGAGACCCGCCACGATTGGTTCTGCGAGGCCGTCTGGGCCGGCGAGTTCGGCTCGGGCGACTTCGACCGTACCGACCTGATTGCAGGCAGCGGGGCGCGGCTGCGCGACGGACGGCTGGTGTTCGTGTCCTCTGGCACCACGGTTGACCGCCTGCAGTCGATGGAGACCTCCGAAGGCGTGCTCGTGTCGAACTCGCTGCCGTGCCTGATGGAGGCGGCCGACGCAACGGTCGACCCGAGATACCCGAACTATTATGAGGACTTCCGCACGATCACTGAAGGCCTCGAAGGGTACAAACGGCATTTGGAGACAAGCCGTGGCGCCGTGACCCTCACCTATTTCCGCAACCTTGTCTGGGACGGCGTGAGCCTCTCGGTTGTAGACAAGCCCCACGCCGAGCGTGGCTTCGACGGCTTCGAGACCTATCGCGCCTTTCTGGTCGATACGATAGAGCGCCTCGGCCGCAACATGGCTGCGCCAGAACGGCATACGCGCTTTCGACCGCTCGGCACCGCTTCCAGCGGCTACGATTCGCTTGCTGTCGCGGTGCTCGCGCGACACGCAGGTCTGGAAGAGGTGATCTGCTTCAGCCGGGCGCGCGGCGGCGGGGACGACGATGGCACGCCTAACGCCGAGCGGCTCGGCCTGAGGGTGATCCACGCGGATCGGCAGGCGTGGCGCACCGTGCCCGAGGCGTTCGCCCCCTTCGGCGCGGTGAACGGCTATGGCGAGGAGGTGCAGTACGCGGCGCTCGCCGATGTGCTGGCGGGCTCCGTGCTGTTCACTGGTCATGGAGGCTCAAACTGGGATAAGAAGGTGAATAAGTACCTAAAACCGGAGTACGGACGCAAAGATCCTTCGGGCCTTTCCCTCAGCGAGTTCCGGCTGCGCGTCGGCTTCATTCATTGTCCGATAATTTATGTCGGCGTTCGCCGAAAGACCGATATCCATCACATCAGCATTTCTCTGGAGATGAGGCCGTGGGACGTTGGCGGAGCGTACAGCAAGCCGATTGCGCGGCGCATTATCGAGGAGGCCGGCGTGCTGCGAGGCACGTTCGGGGTTACGAAGCGCGCCGCTGCCGTTGTGCTGTGGAACCCCGAGGAGGGGTTCCTGCCTCCCGCCGAGCTGGAAAACCTGAGATCCTGGCTCGCCGCCAGGGAGCACGAATGGGCGTCGGTCGGCGTTGCCTCCCCCCTCGCCAGACACCGTCGGGCGCGCCTGCTGTCGGCCTTCCTGGCTCCTACACGCCCATTGCTCGCCGTTATGCGGCACATCCCGTTCGCAAGATCGCTCGCCCACCGGATCGCCCGGCTCAATCCGCACTACCGGCGCGACCCCCTGTTCACTTCCCTGTTTCCCTGGGCACTCGACCGAGCCAAGGCGCGCTATCGCCTCGAGCCGACAGTTGGCGGCGAGCCCGCAGGTTCGTTCGCCTACGACACTGTCGCCTTGGGGTCCGGCCCGAGCCAGCCTCTCAAGGACTTGGTATAAGGCATGCCGACCGGCGACCAGCTCCAGCACCTCGAGGTGGTGCGGCCGGGCGACTGCATCTATATTCCAGCAAACGTTCTGCACGTTGCGGTGAACCGGGCAGATGACGCCGCCGTCTTCATCGGCTCGCGCAACGAGCCTACGGCTCAGGAGAGTCTGGTCCTCTGTCCTGAGATGGATGCCAGGGTGCCGTGACACCAACAGGCTGCCCTAGGGAGGCTCAGCTTTTCACCCGCGTCTTGTTTGGATCGTAGTGCGGGGTGGCCACGATGCGCGCCGGCAGACGCTTCTGGTGCCCGTCGAGCTTGCCGACCTCAACCTCGGTGCCGATTGCCGCATGGGCGACATCGAGGCGGGCAAGCGCAATGGTCTTCTTCAGGATCGGCGAGCGGGTGCCCGACGTCACCACGCCGATCTGGGCGCGTCCGACGTGCACGCAATCGCCATGGGCGACCGGATCGTTGCCGTCCATTTCGAGCCCGACCAGCTTGCGCCGCGGATGGGCTTGACGCTCGATGAGTTGGGCTTTGCCTATGAAGTCGTCGGACTTGGTGCTGAGCGGCACGGTAAAGCCGATGCCGGCTTCGAACGGATCGGTGTCGTCGGAGAACTCGTAGTGGGCAAAGATCAGCCCCGCCTCGATGCGCACCATGTCGAGCGCCTCAAGGCCCAGGGGCTTCAGGCCCTGGGGCTGGCCGGCCCGCCACACTGCATCGAACACGGCCGCTGCATCCCTTGGGTGACAGAAGATCTCATACCCGAGCTCGCCCGTGTAGCCGGTGCGCGACACGACCACCGGCACGCCCTCGAAGTCGCCGATGCGCCCGACGGTGAAGCGGAACCACCCGAGCTCTGCCAGTGTCGGCCGGGCAGGCGGTGTCCAGATGATCTCCTTCAGGATGTCGCGGCTCTTCGGCCCCTGTACGGCAATATTGTGCATCTGGTCGGTCGATGAGCGCACCCAGGCCTTGAGCTTGAGCTTTTCGGCCTGTTCCCTCAGCCAGATGCCGGAATAATCGTCACCGCCGATCCAGCGGAAATTGTCCTGGGCAAGCCGATACACGGTGCCGTCGTCGATCATGCCGCCGTGTTCGTAGCACATGGCGGTGTAGATCACCTGGCCGGGCGACAGGCGGCGCATGTCGCGGGTCAGGCAGTATTGCAGCAGGGCCTCCGCATCCGGCCCCGTGACCTCGAATTTGCGCAGCGGCGACAGGTCCATGACGGCCGCCGCCTCGCGGCAGGCCCAGTACTCCTCGGTCGGCCCGTCATTGAAACGGCTGGGCAGCCAGTAACCACGATATTCGCTGAAGTTGCGGGTGAGCGCGGCAAAGCGCTCGTGGAACGCGGTCTCACGGGTGAGTTGGGGTTCTGCGTCAGGCGTCATGCGATAGGCCACCGCTTTCGAGAAACGCTGCTTGTTGGAATAGGTGCGCACATGGATGTCGGTCGGGTCCCAGGCATTGGCCGGGTCGATGTCGTCGGGACAGGCCGACGATACGCACACGATGTCGGTCAGCGCCCGCATCAGGACGTAATCGCCCGGCCGCGACCACGGCTCGTCGAGATAGAGCTGGTTCTGGGCATCGATCCTGGTGTTGTAGAAGTAGTTGAGCGCCTCCCAACCCTTGCGCGGGTCCACGCAGTAAGGTTTGAGCGCCCGGTTGAAGTTTTCGGTGCAGTTGACGTGGCCGGGATAGCCCATGTCGTCGTAGTAGCGCGGGTTGCAGGCGGTGGCAAAAGCGTCATGGCGGCCGCAGGTGTCGCGGACGAGTTCGACCAGAGGCTCCATTTCTCGGTCAAAGGCCTTCGACGGCAAGCCGGGCGCAGGGTAGCTGCGGCCGAGCAGGGTGCGGGTGACGGTAGCATCGAGCGCCAGGTCCTTGCCGCGGTCGAGCTTGCGGGCCGAGAAGCACTGAAAGTCGGTGCACTGGCGGCCCGCCACATCGATCACCTGGATGTATTCGCCGGCCTGCACAAAATAAGCCTGAGCCGTCATCCGCGCGATGCGCAGATCGAGTACGGGATCGGCCAGCGGCTCGGGCAGCGTCGGCTCGCCGGGCTGGCCAGGACTGGCACGCCGGATCAGCACCTCCAGGGGCGTCGCGGTGTCCTGGGCTTCGAAATCCATGACGGCGCCCGGGGCGGCGACAACGAGAATGCCACGGAGGGCGACGACGAACCGGACGCTCGCGCCTGGCGGCGATGTCGGGCCAAACAGCTGCGCCGCACGCGCCGCCGCCAGGTCGATCCCATGGCGTTCGAGCTTGCGCCGCGTCGCGGCAGCATCCTCGCTTGCCTCGCCGAGCAGCGACTTGAGGCCGGTCGGATCGGCGCCGGCCGGGATGCCGTGAAGACTGCCTGTGTCGGGGCGGCCATCGGCGCTGGCCGCCACCAGCTCGCAAAGCTGCCCGCCCTCGAGGTCGTTGACTGTCACCACGTCGCCGGCCTCGATCCGCACCACCAGGGTACCGCGGCCCGCCACGCGATAGCGCTCCACACCCGGCGGCAACACCGGGATGCCCGGCCTTAAAATCAGGCTCGGCCTCGGCGGCTGTGGTCGAAAGGGCTCGCGCGGTTGCTCAAGCATAACTCCGATACCTCGCCAACGAAGCTAGGTGCGCATGGTTCGGATGGCAAGTTTCAGCCCAACCGCCTAACGCGTAAATGTCGTTCCGGCGAACTCTTGGCAAGACCCGTCGACCGCCTCCAGTCGGAAACCGCCATCCACCGCGCTCAGGCGGCAGCGCATCGGAAAGCTGGCGCGCCCCATATCGCCGGTGACGTCGGTCAGGTTCACCATGCCATCGGCGACTTCATACCGCCCTTGCACGGATTGCGCCCCGTCGCGCCGAGCTATCTGGAACTGGCCGTCCGGGCCAAACTCGGCGATCACCGGACCTGCCTCATAGCGGCCGGGCTCGATGCCAGTCAGCGCGGGCGCAGTCTCGGCCTCCTGATCCATGGACTCTCTCTGCTCTTGCAGAGCGGCAAGCTCGCTGCGGGCGGCATCGAGCGAGGCCGAAAGCTCATCGGCCTCCTGCCGGGCGGTATCGACCGCACGCCCGATCTGTTCGCGCTCGCTCGACAGCTCCGAGATGGTTTGCGCCAGTTCAGAGCGCTGGGCGGTCAATGCGCTGATCTCCTCGCGCAACTGGCCGAGTTCGTCCCGCGCCGCGGCAATCTCAGCCTGGGTCGTCGTATGGATCTCACGGGCTTCGCGAACCTGCGATTCCACCTCAGCCGCCTGTTGCGATAGCGTTGCAGTCTCCGCCGACAGTTCGGAGAGTGTCTGGCGGGTTTGCTGCTCCTGCTGGCGGGCGTCCTCGACCCGCGCAGTTACGCTGGCAAGTTCTTCAGACTGGCCAGGGATTGCGGCCTGGATGTCCGCCAGGTGGGCACGCGCCTGTTCGGTCTGTTCAGTAAGCTGCTGCAACTCGGCCTCGGCCTCAGTCACTGCCTGCGACTGCTGCTGCAGCGACTGCTCGGTCTGATCCAGGCTGGCCTGGGCTTCGGCAAGCCGGCTTTGCGCCTCGGCCTGCTGTTCCTCTGCCTGCGCAAGTTCGCCCTGCCTGGCCTCGATGGCCTGCTGCAATTCGCTCAGCGTGCCGACGCTCTGCTGCTGCTCTTCCCACTGCGCCTGGACCTGGTCGCGCTCCGTTTCAAGTTCGGCAATGCGCTGTTCAAGTTGGCCCTCGCGGCCGGTGGCCAGCAGGATGAGGACCAACAGCCAGCCAATGCCGGCGAGAACGGCCAGACCGAGCGGCACCGGCCGCCTGAACTCTTCTTTCCAGTTCACGTCCCAGTTCAAGTCCATAGTTCCAGCCTCTCCAGGATTGAGCGGCCAGCCCGCCCAGCCTGACGATCATCATAGCCAAACCGGCACCATCGGAAAAGGCGCCGGGGCGCGGCCGTGGTGCCGGCGACGGCCCTTACGGTTAATTGAGCTGGGCCGCTTTAACTCGATTCCGTGAACCGCCCCGGACGGAAACTTAATGCCCCTCGGCAAGATGAATGACATGCCGGCCGAAGTGGCGGCTGCGACGCTCGACCAGTCGGCTCGTTAAGCGCCGGCGTCTCCAGATGCCCGCCTCACTGCCATTTGGCCAAATAGACCGGAAGGCCTGCCCTGGCGGCACGAACGGCAATCTCGGCCGAGAGCTCGTCGGTCTGGAGCGCCAGGGGATATTTTCGGGCGATCCGATAGGCGAGCTCCGCGGCATGGACTGGGCGCCGCCGGCGCCGAGCCAACGCCAACTGGAAGCTAATCTGGCGCAAAATGGTGCGGCCATTGCGCGACGTGAAGTCCATGGGCTGGTGTCCTCCATCGGGCCAACGCAGGTGTCGTTCACTTCACGTACCACTGACGTTCCGATCCTAACTCAAATCGCTCGGATCGACCAACTGAAATCGGACCGCCGATGGTGCCTACGAGATGCCTGGGCCGGTGATCTCCTGCAACAGCTTGCGGTAGATCGCGTCCGCATAGGCGGCGTAATCGCCGGCCTCAATGACGAAATGATGTGGCCCGCCAACCACCTGTTGCTGGAAATAGATGTCGAGCGTCGGCCACTCATCGAGGATCACCAGCCCATTGATGGTGATGCCCTGGGCGGCGATCCAATCGCGCGCCACACTGGGCCGAATTCCTCGATTGCTGCGGCCATCGGAGGAGATGTCGATCACCTTGCGGGTGGCGGCAACAGGTACGGTGTGCAGCAGCGCGGCAGAGTATTCCATCGCAGCGCCGATCGCCGTTGCTCCCTCGGCAACTTCGCGCCGCGTGGCCGCCAGCACACGGGCAAGCTCGAGAGCATCGCCGTCATCGGCAACAAGGGTCCATGGCACCGCCGTGACCTGGTCGCGATCACCGGACCATTGCACAACCACCGCGGCGATGCGCCCCAGCTGCCCATCGGCGATTGCCCGGTGAACTTCCGGTCGCCGAAACGCCTCGGCCAAACCACGCATCTGGAGCCGGAATTCGTCGGCGTCGACGCTCCAGGAGCAGTCCACCGCCAGAACCAGGGCGAGATCGACCTCGACCGCCTGGGCGGCGGCGGGGGATGGCCGGCCCGCGGCACAGAGCCCGCTCAGCACGGCGCCGGCAAGGCCGGTAACCACCCCGCGCCGATTGGGACCCGTCCGGCCTCGCGCAAGCAGAGGTTCCGAGCGAGCCATCGCCTGTGCCGGCGCCGGCCCTAGCGAGGCGTGATGCCACGCATCCGTTCGGTTCGGCGGCGCAGCAGCTCAACCGTGGTCAACAGTGCGATCGACACCAGCACCAGCACGGTCGCCACGGCGAGGATCGTGGGGCTGATCTGCTCGCGGATGCCCGACCACATCTCGCGCGGGATGGTGCGCTGCTCCACTCCCGCGACGAACAGCACGATGACGATCTCGTCGAACGAGGTGATGAAGGCAAACAGCGCCCCCGAAATAACGCCTGGCAGGATGAGCGGCAGGGTCACCTTGCGGAAGGTCGTCGCCGGGGAGGCCCCGAGGCTTGCCGCCGCCCGCGACAGGGTGTGGTCGTAGCCCACCAGAGTGGCGGTCACGGTGATCACCACGAATGGCGTGCCGAGCGCGGCATGGGCCAGGATGACGCCCGGAAACGTGCCGGCCAGGCCAATGGAGGAATAGAAGAAGAACATGCCGGCAGCCGAGATGATGAGGGGCACGATCATCGGCGAGATCAGCATCCCCATGATCAGGCCGCGGAACGGCATGTGCTTGCGCGACAGGCCGAGTGCCGCAACCGTGCCGAGGGAGGTGGCGATCAGCGTGGCGAAGAATGCGATGAACACCGAGTTGCGGATCGAGGTGATCCATGACCTGCTGCCGAAGAACTCCTGGTACCAGCGCAGCGAGTAGCCGGCGGGATCGAAGGTGAGCATCTCGCGGGTATAGGTGAAGTAGGGCTGAGCATTGAAGCTCAGTGGGATGAATACCAGGATCGGCGCGATCAGGAACACGAAGATCATCCCGCAGATCACCCGGAAGCCGTAATACCAAGCGGTCTCCAGCGGGCCGGCGTAGGATGGGAGCGCCATGGTCTTGCTCTCCTTAGCCCAGCTTCACGTTGTCGACGCCGAAGAAGCGGCTGTAGACCCAATAGAGGATCAGCACGCTGGCCAGCAGCATCGAGCCGAGCGCCGCCGCCAGACCCCAGTTGAGCGAGTTCTGCATGTGAAAGGCAATGAGGTTGGAGATCATCTGCCCCGACTGGCCGCCGACCAGGGCAGGGGTGATATAGTAGCCGATCGAGATGATGAACACGAGCACCGCACCGGCGCCGATGCCGGGCAGGGTCTGGGGCACGTAGACCTTCCAGAAGGCGGTCCACTGATTGGCGCCGAGCGAGCGTGCGGCGCGCATGTAGCTCGGCGGAATACCCTTCATGACGCTGTAGAGCGGCAGCACCATGAAGGGCAGCAATATGTGGGTCATCGCAATGATCGTACCGATCCAGTTGTGGATCATCTGCAGCCGGCCATCCTCTGACAGCACCCCGATGGCGATCAGAATATCGTTGACCACGCCCTGCTGCTGCAGAAGCACGATCCATGCCGTGGTGCGCACCAGGAGCGATGTCCAGAAAGGCAGCAGGACAAGGATCATCAACAGGTTGGAATAGCGCATCGGCAGCGTTGCCAGGAGGAAGGCGATAGGGAAGCCGAGCAGCAGGGTCAGCACGGTTATCGCCACGCTCATCACCAGGGTTCGCGTGAACAACTGCATGTAGATGCGCTGATGCTCGGGCTGTGGCTGGATGGAGCCATCCTCGGCATAGCGCATGTCCAACCCGGAAACGTAGTAGCTCGTGGTCAGCGGCCGGCTCTCGCGCTTGATGATGCGCCAGATCTGAGGATCTCTCCAGCTGCGGTGGACGTCCATCAGCGCTTCCTTGTAGGGCGCCTCGAGGTCGCCGGCTCGCCGTGCGCTGGTGTTGATCAGGCTGCGCGCCCCGCTCATTTCGTAATTGAGCCGGATGCCGACGTGGCCGATGGTCCGGTCGGCCTGGCCCTCACGCAGATCAGCGACCATTGCCGCATACACCGGCTCGGGCGGCAGACCCTCGCCGTCCCAGTCCTGCAACGCCTCCACGGTGTAGGGCAGATAATCGGTGATCACCTGGTTCTCCACGCTGCGCCACAGCATGTCGGCGATCGGAATGATGAAGGTGATGACGATGAAGGCGAGCAGCGGGGTGACCAGCAGGAAAGCGGTGATCCGGCGCCGGCGATCGGCGCGCCTCAGACTGGCCTTGAGCGGCACGCCGTCGGCGGTGATCATCGGGCCGGGCTGGGGCGCGACTGCCCCGGGGATCGGTCTGCCGACGATACCTGCCTGTGCCATCTGCCGCCTCGGACTTGGGGCCTTTTGCTTGCTTGTTGGACCCGGCGGGGGCTGGCGCCCCCGCCGGGTCGTTCAGGTAGCGGTTACCGCAGCATCCAGCTGCCGAACCGCTCGCGCAGTTCGTCGCCGTAATCGGTGTGGAAATCGTTGTTGAGCTCGATCGGCGTCTGGTAGTTGTCGGGATGGGTCGGCATGTGCGGATTCATGTCGATCCCGAGGTCGGCATGGGTGCTGACAAGCTCAGACGACGACTGGCGGGCCGGACCATAGGAGATGTACTTCGCCTGGTCGGCCAGCCGCTGGGTGTCGGTGGAGAAGCGGAGTAGCTCAAGCGCCGCTTCCTTGTTGCGCGTGCCCTCGGGAACCACCCAGCCGTCCCACTCGACAATCTGGCCGTCCCAGATGATCTGGAAGGGCTGGCCCTCGACTTCGGAGGCCTCGAACATGCGGCCGTTATAGCCGGTGGCGAAGGCGACTTCCTTGTCGGCGAGAAGCTGCGGCGCCTGGGCGCCCTCGGTCCAGAAGATCAGGTGGTCCTTGATGGTGTCGAGCTTGGCGAAGGCGCGCTGGATGCCCTCCTCGGTCTGCAACACGTCGTAGATGTCCTCGATGGCCACACCATCGGCGTACAGCGCCCATTCGAGATTGGCGGCCGGGCGGTCCTGAATGGCGCGCCGGCCGGGGAAGTTTTCCACGTCGAAGAAGTCGGCCACGGTTTGCGGCTGCTTGTCGGCGGGAAACATCTCGGTGTTGTAGGTGATGACCGTCGAATAGACGATGGTCGAGACGTAGCACTCGCCGAGCGAGCCTGGGAAAAAGTCCTCGGTGGCCGGCGTTCCGTCCGGCGCGGGCTCGAGCAGTTCGTCGTGGTCGAGCCGCATGATGATGCCCTCATCGCAGGCCAGCTGGGCATCCGACGGCAGCATGTCGACCAGGTCCCAACTGACATTGTTGGCCTGGTGCTGGGCGCGAAGCCCGGCGAGCGCGTTGGCCGAGCCATCGTCGTTGACGATGGTGATGTGTGGGTTCATCTCCATGAAGGGCTCGTGATAGGCGCGCACCTGGCTCTGGGTGTAAGCGCCGCCCCACGACACCACCGTCAGGGAGACCGGCGCCTGCGCCTGGGCGGCGCCCAGCGTCAGGCCGGCGGCCATGCCGGCAGCGGCAAAAATTGACGTAGATAGTGCAAGCGATCTCATAGTTCGCGTCCTCCGTTGTTGCCTTCCCTCACGCGTCGCGGGGTTATGGCCCGGCGCGCTCGGTACGCTTCACCGCCGTTGTCCGGCGGCGCTACGTTGTCATGCCCGCACCATCAAGCGTCCAGCGCGCGGCAATCGTCAATCGTCCACCCCACCTTGACTCTCTCGCCCACAGATAGACGGGCGTGGTTCTGGGCATTGGGGATCTTGATGACGAAATCGTCGTTGCCGCACAGCCGGACCCGGGTGCGGATATGGTCGCCCAGATAGATCAGCTCCTTGACCTCGGCGTCGAAGATGTTGGGCAACTCGCCCGGCTCGATCATCACCCGTTCAGGGCGTAGCGACAGGGTGGTGCGGTCGCCGACCTGGTCGACATTCACCTTGAGCGCCTGAACCTCGGAGCCGTCGTCCAGCTTGACCTTGCAGCTCGTGCCATTCAGCGCCTCTATCTGACCGTAAAGCCGGTTGTTCTCGCCGATAAACTCGGCGACAAAGGCGTTCTGAGGCCGCTCGTACAGGTCGGCGGGCGCAGCGAGCTGCTGGATCACGCCGTCGTCGAACACCGCGATGCGGTCAGACATGGTCAGCGCTTCGGTCTGGTCGTGAGTGACATAGACCACCGTGATCCCCAGCCTGTCGTGCAGGTGCTTGATTTCGTACTGCATCTGCTCGCGCAGATTCTTGTCCAGTGCCCCCAGCGGCTCGTCCATGAGCACCAGGTCTGGCTCGAACACTAGCGCCCGGGCCACCGCCACGCGCTGCTGCTGGCCGCCCGACAGCTGGGCCGGCATGCGATTGCCGAACTGGGACAGTTCGACCATGTCAAGCGCCCGCTTGACCCGAGCCTCGATATCGGCTCGGGGCATTTTGCGGACCTTGAGCGGGAAAGCGAGGTTCTCGTTCACCGACATGTGCGGGAACAACGCGTAGTTCTGGAACACCATGCCGATGCCGCGCTTGTGCGGCGGCACCTTGTTGATCGGACGGCCGTTGAGAAAGATCTCGCCATGGGTGGCCGGCTCGAAGCCCGCCAGCATCATCAAGCATGTTGTCTTGCCCGAGCCGGACGGCCCCAGCATGGTCACGAATTCGCCCTTGGCAATGTCCAACTGCAGGTTCTTGACGACCAGCGTCTCGCCGTCATAGGTCTTTTGAACGTCGGCGAACCGAACCATCGGCTCATCGACGGCTGCCTGTTTTGCCATGTCCTCCAGACACCTTTCCGTTGTCGGACACCCGCGGCGGGCGTTGTTGTTATTATGCCTGCGGGTCCCTCCCTGAGAAAATATTGCACAATGTGCCCGGCACCACAAGGGAGGTGGTATTTTGATGTCAACATCGTGACGGTGCTGCTAAGTCACGGCTGGCGCGCCGAAAATCGACAGGCCGCGGCAAATCTTGCCCCGCCGCCGGGCCTCAATCGGATTGACAGGTGCGGTCCTGGAGGGCGCTCGGAGCCAGAGGAAAGGTGAACTCGGCGCGCAGACCCTCAGGCCTGAACTGAAGCGACACCGTGCCGCCCAGATCGTGGGGAAGGCTGCGTTCGATGAGGGTTGTGCCGAAGCCCTTTTTGGCCGGCGGCTCGACCGGGGGACCGCCGGTTTCCTGCCACAAGATCTGTACGCTCCGGTTGGCTTCATCCACTATCGACCAGGAGATATCGACCCGGCCGGCGGGCTCCGACAAGGCGCCGTACTTGGTGGCGTTGGTCGCAAGCTCATGCAAAACCACGGCCAGCGACATCGCGACTTTAGGCGATACGCGGATGTCTTCGCCCTTGATGAAGGTTTGCTCTTCACCCGAGAAGGGCAGCACCTCGCGTTCGATGAGGGTGCGGACATCCACTTCCTTCCACTTTTCGGCACTGAGCAGGTCATGAGCGCTGGCCAGGGCGTGAACGCGACCGCTCAGCTTCTTTGCCAGTTCGTGCTTGGTCCCGGAATGGCGGGCGGTCTGGCGAATCTGAGCCTCGATGATGCTCAAAAGATTGCGCGAGCGGTGGTCGACCTCGGCCACCAGCAGACGTTCGTGCTCGCGGGCCGCTTTCAACTGCTGCAGCGCCCGCGCCTCACGATCGGCGTGGCGAACCCCGATCGCAGTCAGTGCACCGATGGCAACGAAGGCCAGAACAACCAGAGCGGCCGTCTGATAGGCGCGCCACTGCCAGCGGCCCAGCATGTCGTGGTTGGCCAGTCCGGCGACCATGATCAGCGGAAGCTCTACGAGCTTGCGGTAGAGCACCACCCGGCGCTCGCCGTCAGCAGGGGAAATCGCGTCGTAGCGGCCCTCCGGTGCCCTTGCCAGGTGCTCTGTAAATAACTCGTATTCATTGAGGCGCAGATTTGTAACCTCAGGGGTCAGCGGCCGACGGATGAGCACCAGGCCGTCGTCGCGGACGATCGACAGCGTGGACGCTGGCCCGAAGGCCAGCTTGTCGGCAAATTCGAGAAATATGTCGGCACGGACGCCGGAAACGATCACGCCTCGAAAGGTGCCATCGCTATCCTCCCAGCGCCGGCTGAAGACCAGAAAAGGTCGGTTGTCGACCGGGCTGAACAGCGTGGGGCCGACCAACAGCCCAGCCACCTTGCCGTTTTTGTGATCCTCGAAGAAAGACGTCCCTGGCCCATTCACCGCGGCGGGAGCAGGGCCGAAGGCGCGGGAACTGAGCAAGGCCCGACCAGTGTCGTCCAGTACGGAAAGGACAACGGACTGCTGCGGCAGATCGGCGAGATCGCGGACCTTGCGCCATGCAGTCATATTGTCCCGGTAATGATCCACGCCATCCTCCTGCAGCATATCGGACAGCTGCTGCAGCAGCAGATCGTTGGTGATGACCAAGCGCCGGGTGTGCTCGCCCAGGGCATCAAGAGTTGCCTGGCCTCGGGCGTGTGCCGCTTCGACGGTGGTGCGATAGTCCGACCACAGATAGAGCGACCAGGCGGCGGTGCCGAAGGCCATCACCACCAAGGCGACGGCGATCAACGCCCGGCGCGGCGTCAATGTCCGCCTCGCCTTCTAGCGCCCGTCCATTGCAAAGAAGTCTCCATTGTAGGCCGGCCGTTGAGTCCCCGTAAGTGACTTGTGAATCGGATTTGCCGTTCAACGTAGCGATAACGTCGTCAAACGCAAACAGCGAAAGGCTGACTCCAGACAGTGAACTCGAAGCAAGGGTCGGCAGTGAATTTCCCGTTCAGCTATGGTTAAGCCTGGCTTGGCAATAGTGCGTTCGATCATCCTCGGCCATCCGGTCGAGGGCAATTGACAATCGGAGTGAAGCGATGACCACAGGCAAAATAGCATTGGCTGTTGCTGGAGTGCTGTTCGCCGCGACGGTTCTGCCAGCCGTTTCCTCGGCGGGCGAGGGCGGCGGCGGTGGCGGCCTTGCCCGTGCGGCACACTGCAAGGAGTACAAGCACAAGGCCATGAGCACCGGCGAGGAATATTGGTGGAAGCGCTGGCGCCATTGCCTGAAGGGCTGGGACTGAGACCGATTCGTCCCGGATCGTGACAGGGCGGGCGCTTGCCGGTTGCCGCCTTGATGCGAGTAGACCATAAGCTGTCCACTTGTGTGGCGCTCATGACCGTTGAGAAAGTCCGACCAAGATGACAGAACTCACGCGCGCCCGAATCAAACGGTTCGCCACCCTGGCGCTTCTCGGCCTGGTCGTGCTCATCGCTCTGCAGAATATCCAGGAAGCGACCGTCAGCGTGCTTTTCTGGACAATGCGCTTGCCGGTGATCGTGGTCATCGTGTTGAGCTATGCGGTCGGCCTGATCGTGGGCTGGCTTTATTGGCCGTTCCGCTCCAAGCGATCCGACTGATCGCGCGCATCGAATCCACATGCTCTGTGCCACCATCGGGCTCGTCGCGTGGTGGACGCTGTTTGGTCATTGAGGCCGGCAGCGATATTTGCCCGAGCCGGGAACAACTCGCCGCCTTCGCGTGTTGTTGCAAACTGCCGCCGCGTCGTGAACCCATCGCGGCGGTCAGCCGACTGGTCCCAGTCTCGACATCACAAGGGGAGGCAACATAATGATCGGTATCCCAAGGATTCACCGTCGACATTTTCTCGTCGGCGCTGCCGGAACGGTTGCCGGCACGGCCGCAGCGGGGCTCGGCGGCATGGCTGTGCCGGCTTTCGCCCAAGACAGCGCCGGCGAACTGCCGGACTACGTCGGCTGGAAGAACCCCGACGCGCTGATCGTCCACACCGAGCTGACGTTGGAGACCCGGCGCGGGTTCGTCGGATCGAGCGTTGTGACCGCCAACGACGTCCTGTTTGTCCGCAACAACATTGCGCCACCGAGCGAGGAGATCCTCGCTGACCGCGACGCCTGGGAGGTGGAGTTCGAAGGCGTGAGCAACCCACGCACCATGCAGGTCGGCGAACTGAAGAGACTGGGCCTTGAGTCGGTCGCCACCGTCCTGCAGTGTTCCGGCAACGGGCGCGGGCTGTTCGATCACGAGGCGAGCGGTGCACCCTGGATCACCGGCGCGGCGGGCTGCGTGATGTGGAGCGGCGTGCCAGTGCGGGCGGTGGCGGACGAACTCGGCGGCGTGGTGGAGGGCGCCCGGTTCATGACCAGCACCGGCGGCGAGACGATTCCTGAGGGACTGGATCCCAAGACGGTCATCGTCGAACGCTCGGTGCCGGTGGATAACGTGGACAATGCCATCCTTGCCTGGGAGATGAATGGCCAGCCCATTTCGCTCGGCCACGGCGGGCCGCTACGCCTGATCGTGCCGGGATATTACGGCATCAACAACGTCAAGTACGTCAAGCGGGTCGCCTTCACCGAGGCCGAGACCGACGCCACCATTCAGGCGTCCGGCTACCGGGTGCGTCCGGTCGGGGTATCGGGCGCGCCCGACCAGCCGTCGATGTGGAACATGAAGGTCAAGTCCTGGGTCACTTATCCGCTCATGGACACCGACTCGGGCCGAGTACAGATCTATGGCGTGGCCTTCGGCGGTACCAATCCTGTCGAACAGGTCGAGGTGTCCATCGACGGCGGTGAGACCTGGCAGGAGGCGCGCCTCATCGGACCCGATCTTGGGCGCTTTGCCTGGCGCATGTTCGTGTTCCCGGCCGAGCTTGAGGCCGGCACCTACACCATCACCAGCCGGGCAACCGACAGCGAAGGCAACGTCCAGGAAGAAGAGACCGAACCAAACCACCGCGCCTATGATTACAGTGGATGGCGCCGACTTGGCGTTGGCGTCACTGTGGTTTGAACTGTCGCCGGAGGCCCGCTCCAGCAGGCGCGGGATCTCCTCATGAATCGGAGGTCAGTGATGGCGCATCCTGCATGGACGCGACGTTTGCCGCTTTGTCTGCTGTTTGCCGCGGCCCTTGCCTTGCCGGCCGCGGCACAGGCTGAAGACGATCCGGATCTTGAATTGGGCAAGCAGGTATTCCTCGAAATAGCCGAGCCGCAATGTGCGCTGTGTCACACTCTGGCCGACGCCGGAGCCACTGGAGACCTGGCCCCCGACCTGGATCAGCTGCAGCCGAGCCACGAGCAGGTGGAGACGGTGGTCACAGAGGGCATCGATATCATGCCGGCGTATGGGGACATTCTCAGCGAGGAGCAGATCCGAGCCGTGGCGCACTATGTCGCCACCGTTGCCGGGCAGCAATAAAGGCCGGTTCGTTCACGGCTGCCTCGCCGGATGGCCCTTGGCCGCCCGGCGCACCTTGCGCCGCAGAGAATTTGCGCCGGCGGAACGCGACGGCTTCCGTTTGTCCCGCTTGGCACCGAGCCTCTGGTCATTGCGTGCAAGTTCGCCGTCGGGCGCTGAGCCGGTGGCAGGCTCGAACACCAGGACTTGTGCGTCTTCGACAACGGAGGTCAGCGGCTCAGCCGCACCAGCCTCGATGGCAGGCGTGAGCGGCTGTTGCGGCTCAGCCGCGTCCGTCTCACGCACCACGGCCTCCGCCCGGCTTGGCTCAACCGCGTCCGGCTCAGTGTTATTCGCCCGGCTTGGCTCAACCGCGTCCGCCTCCCGCACAATGATCTCCGCCCGGCTTGGCTCAACCGCGTCCGCCTCGCGCACTGCGGCCTCCGGCCGGACCGGCTCGTCCGGCTCGGTTGGTTCGGCCGGCTTGGCCGGCTCGGTACGGTGCGGCGTCCATGGGATCGACCCTTCCCCGGACATCGCCCGTGCCGACGGCCTGCTGGCGGCGGGCACGATGGAGCGGACATCGATTACAATATCGGGATCTCCGGCTTCGCCAGGGCGGGCTGCGGCGGCAGCCCGGTTTTCGGACGCCCCGCTGTCCAGCGAGACCTTATCCAAATCGCTGGCCAAATCGCTGGCCAGATCGGCGTCCACCGGCACCTGCTGGACCGGTTGGGCGCCTTTTTGCCCGGTCACGCGGCTCCACAACGCCGCCAGGTTCGTGCCCAGCCCGTCAGCCTGGTAGGAGAGCCCACCCAAGGCTTCGGCCACCTGCTGGGCCATCACCGGCGGCCCGATGAGATAGCCCTGACCATAGTCACAGCCGAGACCGCCGAGCCGCGCCATCTGCTCGTCGGTCTCGATGCCTTCGGCGACCACTTCGAGGCCGAGGTCACGGGCCAATCGGAGAATAGCCTCGACCACCACCCAACTGCGGTCGCTGCTCTCGTCTTCGAGAAAGCAGCGGTCGATCTTGACCATGTCGAACGGCAGTCGGAACACGCTTTCCAGCCCCGAATAGCCGGTACCGAAGTCGTCGCAAGCCAGGGAAACACCCATCTGCTTCAGTCGCACCAGCAGCCTGTGGGCGAGTTCCGGATTCTGCACCACGAGCGATTCGGTGAGCTCGAGTTTGAGCGAGCCGGGCCTGAGGTCCTCGCGCTCGATGAGAGCCTGGATGTCGTCGACGAGATCGCCGTTGAGCAGCTGGATTGATGAGATGTTGATGGCCACGAAAAGCGGCTGTTGTGGGCGGAAGGCACGCTGCCAGGTGCCAAGCCGGGCGGTGGCTTCCTTGAGCACGTAGCGGCCAAGTTCGCGGATCATGCCGGTTTCCTCGGCGAGCCCCATGAAGCTCTCCGGCTCCAGAACGACCTCACCGCGCCGCCAGCGCATCAGCGCCTCGAATCCGGCAAGCTGGCGATCGACAAGCCGGACGATGGGCTGGTAGACGACCTCGATCTCGTTGCGCTCAAGGGCACGGCGAAGATTCTGTTCCAGCTGCAGCAGGTCCGAGCGCTCGTCGTGCATATCGGGCCGGAAGAACTCCACCGCGCCATAGCCGGCGCGCTTGGCCTCGTGAAGAGCGATCTCGGCCTCCTTCAGGACACCGTCGGCTCGGCGATGCTCACGGTCGAAGCGGGCCACCCCCATGCTGGCCGTGATGACGACTTCGCCGACGCGCAGATGCACCGGCTCGGCCACGGCTGCGCCCAACGCATCGATCAGCTGTTCGATGCCAGGCTCCTGCAGCCTGGCATGCCAGATGACGGCGAACTGGTCGCCCGGCAGCCGGGCAAGGGTGTCTTCGGGGCCGATGCATGCCAGCATCCGGCGCCCGATGGTGCTCAGCAGGTTATCGCCCGCTTCTGGTCCAAGACCGTCGTTCAGACTCTTGAAGCGCTCCAGGCCGATGGCAATCACGTAAAGTCCGGGGTCGGCGGAGTCCCGGGCCCGACGCATGGCCTGCTCCAGCCGGTCAAGTAACAGCGCCCGGTTGGGAAGCCCGGTGAGCCGGTCGCGCACGGCATCGGCAAGCAGACGATCTTCGGAGTGTCGCAGTGCGGTCACGTCCGTCAGGGTGCCGATGAGCCGCGAGGCGCCGTTCCGGCCGGATAAGGCGCGGGCGCGCAGCGCAAACCAGCGATAGCGGCCATCGGCGCGCCGCAATCGGAATTCCTGCGAAAAGCTGCCGCGCCCGTGCCGCTCGGCCGCTTCGAGCGCTGCGGCATAGGCCGGCCGGTCTGCCGGGTGGATTAGATCAAGCCACCTGGGGCCGCCCTCGCCGCTCACGGCGCCCTCTTCCAGTCCCAGCGCCCGCTCGATCTCGGGCCCGACATGGAGACGACCCTCATCCACCTGCCAGTCCCAGACTGCCTGCTCCGACGCCGCAAGCGCCAGGGCGCGCCGACCCGCCTCTTCAAATGCCCCGCCCCAGGCCGTGGCGGGGCCAAAGGCGAACTGGGCCAGCGTAAAGCCCATGGTGACCAGCACGAGCACCATGCCGGCCGAGATCAGAGGATGCATCAGTGCAGGGTCGACAAGGTCGAGGGCGCCAACGGCCGCGACCACAGTCCACAGCGCAAGCACAGTCCACCCGAACAGCGACGCCTGGGCGCGAACGTCGCCGCGCCGCCACAACACCACGATGAGCCCTAGGCCGGCGGCAACCACCGCGGCGAAACCAGTACGGGCAAGCCCAGTCACCAGACGAGGTTCGAACCAGCCGTAGAGCGCCAGTGCGGCGGCGGCCGCACCGCTCAGCGTCAACACCATACCGACGAGCGGCATCCGCTGGCGCAGCTCCACGAAGCTGACAAGTGCGGCAATGACCCCGGTGAGCATGAGACCCTCGATCACCGCGCGGACCTTCTGTTCGTTGCCCGCCAGTGCTGACTGCCAGGCCAGCAGCGCCGGGAGATAGCCCGCCTCGATCACGAGAAAGGCGATCGCCGACCAGCCAAACAAGGCCGCAGCGGGAAACACCGCTCGGTGATCGACGATGAACAGGCAGATGAAGCTGATGCCAAGCAACATGGCAATGCCGAGCACCATGCCGCGGAACACGGCGTACTGGTCGGCCGCGGCATGGAAGGCGGCGCGGCGCCAGAGCGAAAGGCTGTCGAGCCCCGTGACCGACACCTCCAGGACGTAGCTGCTCATGTCTCCTGGCGGCAGAGTGAGGGCGTAGGCATCGGCGCCGAGGCTGGCCAGCGGCTGGACCGAGTGCCCCTCGGCGGCGACAAGACCGACGATGCGACTGCCCTCGGGACGCGGCCACAGGACGCGCGAGCCGACGAAGCGCTGATGCGCGGCAGCGATGACCAGCTCCTGTGGCTCGGCGGTCGGGTTGTGCAACGTGAATACCGCCCAGCGGTACAAAGGTCCGGGTCCGCGCCCGATCAGCGAGATCGATTGCCTTGGGCGGCTGGTGGTTGCGGGAAGCTCTATAATGGCCTTAGGCGACAGGCTTTCGACCGCCGCCACGCTTGGCAACAGATCGATGCGCGCCTGATCAAAGCCGACATCGACCGGCTCGGCTCGCAACGGCAACAGCGCAACGATCAGCCATGCCGCGGCGGCGAGCAACCGCACCGGCATCTTTCGTGTTTCCGACCTCACCTTCGAAGAGCTGTTCACAGTGTTGTCGTATCGCTGACCCGCCGCGCTGGCAAGCATGCATGGCGGCCTGTCTGACTTCAAGATCGACGTCACGACGGTCGTGGATCAGTGGCCAGGAGGGAGAACAGGACGTGGTCCCGCCACACCCCGTTGATCTTGAGATAGCCGCGGGCAAAGCCCTCCTCGGTGAACCCCGTCCGGCGCAGCAAGCGGAGCGACGGCTCGTTGGTCGGAAGACACGCCGCCTCGATGCGGTGGAGCTTCAAGTTGTCGAACCCAAACGGGATGATGGCGCGGACCGCGGCCGTCATCAAGCCCTGGCGGGCAAACGGCAGGCCGATCCAATAGCCGAGCGAGGCCGTCTGGGCGGCGCCGCGACGAAGGTTGGAAAGTGTCAGCCCACCGGCAAGCTCTCCGGTCATGGTCGTGAACACGAACAAGGCAAAACCTGAATCCTCGCGCATATCGCGGACATAGCGTTTGACGCGGCAGCGAAAGGCGCTCCGGGTCAGGTCGTCGGCAGGCCAGGTGGGCTCCCATGGCGTGAGGAATTCGCGGCTCTCCCGGCGCAGCCGTTCCCAGCTCTCGTAGTCCGACATGCGCGGCGGCCGCAACAGGACGGGGCCGCGCTCGATCAACGGATCCGGCTCGAAGAAGCCGACGCTGCGCAGGAAGGCCATGCTGCCGCTCCTTACCGCCGCCTCACGCGGTGATGCCTCAGGCGAACCTTGCCGCGATCCGCTCATAGGGAGCAAGCTTTTCAAGTGCCCCGACCGCGGCAAGTGCCGGCTTGCCCGAGCGCAGGACGCGATTGGCAAGCCGCGAAACGTCTGACGGCGTCACCCGCTCAACCTTGGCAATGATGGTGGCCATCTGCGGCACCTCGCCAAACGCCAGGAACTGGCCGGCCAGCTGATTGGCGCGGGCCGAAGCGCTCTCCAGGCTCATTACCAGCCCGGCCTTTAGCTGGGCCTTGGCACGTGCCACTTCGGCCTCATCCACCTGCTCGATCATCGACAGCATGGTATCGGAGCCGACATTGATGAGTTCGTCGGCCTTGTCGGGGGCGGTGGCCGCATATACCGACAAAAGCCCAATGTCCTCGTAGGCCGAAGCGCACGAGAACACTGAATAACACAGGCCCCGGCGCTCTCTCACCTCCTGGAACAGCCGGGACGACATGCCGCCGCCAAGCAGCATCGAGAGGACCTGCAGCACGTAGACATCATCGTGGTGATAGCCCACAGCGGGAAAGGTCAAAACCACATGGGTCTGGTCGAGCGGCCGGGGAACGAGCGAGGCTCCACCACCGAAGCTGGGGGCGCTGCGCGCCGGGGTGGCGGCAGCCGGAATGGACTCGAGAAGCCGTGCAGCCTCCTGCGCCAGCGCATGGTGCTCGATGCGCCCGGCGGCTGCCACCACCATGCGCTGGCCCGAATAGTGGGCGACCCGGTAACCCATCATCGCATCGGCGTCATGGCCCGCCACCCGTTCGCAAGCCCCGAGGATCGAACGGCCGAGTGCGTGGGCCGGAAAGGCGGCAGCCTGCGCCAGGTCGAACACCAGGTCGTCGGGGGTGTCGTTGGCAGCCGCGATCTCCTGCAGGATCACGTCGCGCTCACGCGCCAGCTCGGCCGGATCGAACACCGGGTCGGTCAGGATGTCGGCCAGAATGTCGAGCCCCAGCCGCCAGTCCTCCTTCAGCACCCGGACATAGTACGCCGTGGTCTCCATGGCCGTGGAGGCATTGACCTCGCCGCCCACGTCCTCGATGTCCTGGGCAATCTGGAACGCACTGCGTCGGTGGGTGCCCTTGAACGCCATGTGCTCCAGGAAATGGGCAATACCATTCTGCTCCTCGGCCTCGTCGCGGGCGCCGGCACGCACCCAGATCCCCAGCGCCACCGTCTCAAGATGCGCCAGTTCGTGGGTGATCACGTGGATGCCGTTGTCAAGTCGGGTAATCTGAGCGCCCATATATCCTCAACTCCGTAGCTCGCTGCTGACTTTCTCTATATAGGCGCTTACGGCGTCGAGTGCGCCAGGCAAGATTTGATAGCGCTCGGGCCGGCTCATCAGGTCGGCGAGCCGCACCGGCGCGCTGGGCCGTATGCCGGATGCCGCCTCAACGGCATCGGGAAATTTCGCCGGATGGGCGGTGGCCAGCGTCACCATGGGCGCGCTGGCGCGTTCGGCCTTGCGCGCCGCCGCATAGCCGACCGCGGTGTGAGGATCGAGGAGCTCGCCCGCCGCTTTCCACGTCGCAGCGATAGAGGCCCGGGTCTCGCTTTCATCGCAGCGCTGGGACGAAAACTCCGCAGCGATGCGCTCACGCGCGGCGCGCGGAACGGTGAAGGCGCCAGACTGGCCAAGCCCGTGCATGAGCCGCGCGACCTCCGCACCGTCGCGGTCGGTGGCCTCAAACAGCAGGCGCTCGAAATTGCTCGACACCTGGATGTCCATGGACGGGCTCAGCGTCGGCTCGACGGCTGCGACCTCGTAGCGGCCGGTCTTGAGCGTGCGGTCCAGAATGTCATTGACGTTGGTGGCGATGACCAGCTGCTCGACCGGCAAGCCCATCCGCTTGGCAACCCAGCCGGCAAAGACGTCGCCGAAATTGCCGGTCGGAACCGTGAAGCTCAAACGCCGGCCAGGGGCGCCGAGGGCGAGCCCGGCTGCAACATAATAGACCGTCTGGGCCATGATGCGGGCCCAGTTGATCGAGTTGACCCCGGCAAGCCGCATGCGCTGGCGGAAGGCGAGATCGTTGAACATCGCCTTCACCAGCGCCTGGGCATCGTCGAACGTGCCTTCAATGGCGATGTTGTGGATATTTGGCTCGTCGACCGTCGTCATCTGCCGGCGCTGCACCTCGCTCACCCGGCCGTGCGGATGGAGGATGAACAGGTTTGCCCGGCGGCTTCCCCGAAAGGCCTCGACCGCCGCTCCGCCGGTATCGCCCGAGGTCGCGCCGATGATCGTGGCGTGAGTGTCCTGTTCTTCCAGCGCCCAGTCGATGAGGCGGGCCAGAAGCTGCATGGCGAGATCCTTGAACGCCAGCGTCGGCCCGTGGAAGAGCTCGAGCAGCCAGTGGTTGGAATCGAGCTGCTTGAGCGGCGTCACCGCCGGGTGTTCGAAGCGGGCATAGGCGTCCTCGATCATGCGGCGGAAGGAAGACTCGCTCATCGCATCGCCGATGAACGGCCGCATCACCGCCAATGCCACGTCGGTGTACGGGCGCCCGGCGAGGCGCTGTAATTCCTCCGGGCTCCATTCCGGCCAGGCTTGCGGCACATACAGCCCGCCATCGCTGGCCAACCCCGTCAGCAGCACGTCCTGGAAACCGAGGACGGGTGCTGCACCGCGAGTGGAAACGTATTTCAATGGCGCCTCACTGGTTGACAGCGGCGAACATAGCGCCTGATGCCGCATACTCAATGGCCCGGACCGCTGGCCCGGCGGCCCCGCGTGCCCCAGGATAGCGCGAGATTGGCCACGCCCAGGACGGCGATGGTCCAGGCCAGCGCGTTGGGCGTGTGCTCAACCAGGTGGCCGACCATGACGCCGACCAGCGCGGCAAACGTCATCTGCGTGAAGCCGACGAGCGACGATGCAGTGCCGGCCCGATCTGGGAACGGCGTGATGGCGCCTGCCATGGACGATGGCAAGGCTAGGCCGATGCCGACCATGTACACCACCATTGGAGCGAGCACGTGCAGATAATGGGGCGGCTCGATGAGCACCAGCAGCGCCATCGACGCCCCGCCGACGGCAAGCGCCAGCGTGCCGAGGGCAACGGTTCGTTCGATGCCGATTCGGCGGGCGCAGGCGGCGGCAATGAGCGTGCCGATGATGTAGCCGACGACCGCGGCGGCGAAGGCGAAGCCGAACTCGACCTCGTCGAGCCCGTAATGGGCCTGCAGAACGAAGGAGGAGCCGGAGATGAAGGCGAACAGCCCGCCGTAGCCGAGACTCACCGCGCCCGTATAGCGGCGGAACGTGGCATGCGCCGCAAGCGCACGAAAATCGGCGATCATGCGGCGCGCCGACCATTGTCCGCGCCGACCTGTGGGCAGTGTTTCGGGCAGCCACACCGCGACGATGACGGCCAGGCCCACCGCCAGGGCGCCGCTCAGCGCAAAGCTCGCCCGCCAGCCATAGGCCTGCTCGAGCACCCCGCCAACGATTGGGGCGCCGGCCGGCACCACCCCCATGATGGCGCCCATCAGGGACAGGATGCGTGCGGCGTCTTCCGATGTATGGAGATCGCGCACCACGGCCCGGGCGAGCACGATGGCGGCGCACGCGCCGACAGCCTGGATGAACCGCGCTGCAATCAGCGTGGCAATGGAGGTGGCGGCCAGGCAGGCGAACGAGGCCGCGACGAACAGGATCAGGCCAGCCAGCAGCACCGGTTTCCGGCCGTAATGGTCGGCCACCGGCCCGTAGACGATCTGCCCCAGGGCGAAGCCCACCAGAAACACGCTCAAGGTGAGCTGGACTTCGCCCGCATCGGTGGCGAAGGCTGAAGCAATGGCCGGCAGTGAGGGCAGGTACATATCGGTCGCCAGCGGTCCCATGGAGGTGAGGAGCGCCAGGACCAGGATCAATGCGGCAGACCCGGGCTTGAGCTTCATCGGTCATCCAATGGCCCTGGCTGCGGCCCGGTCTCGTTCACAGCCGGCGGTAGACCATGATTGCCGTGGCGAGATCTTCCAGCGCCGTGCCGCAGGATTTGAATAGGGTGATTTCGTCCGCCCCAGTACGGCCCGGATGGGCTCCGGTGACGAGTTCGGCGAGGTCGGCCTGAACCTGTTCGGGCGCGAAATCGCCTTCAGCGATTGCCTGGATGAGGTCGCCGCCCTCGCTCAGCGCCCCTTCCCGGGTGTCGACGAACACGGCGGAGCGTGCCACCGCCTGGCCGTCAACCTCGCGCATGGTCGGGCGGAAGGCGCCGACGAGATCGACATGGACGCCGGCTTTGAGCCACTTGCCAAGCACGATCGGTTCAGTGGAGGTGGTGGCGCAACTGACGATGTCGGCCTGCCTTACCGCGGCCTCGAGTTCGCCCGGCGCCTCTGCCTCAAAGCCTTCTTCGGCAAGGACCGTCGCCAGAGCCTCGGCATTTGCCCGGGTCCGGCTCCACACGGCGACGTGGCGGATCGGCCGCACCGCGGCGTGGGCCCGCACCATGTGCGGCGCCAGGGCCCCTGACCCGACGATCACCATGCGCGAGGCTTCGGGGCGCGCCAGGTAGCTTGCGCCAAGTGCCGAGGCGCAAGCGGTGCGGCGCAAGGTAAGCTCGGTCCCGTCGAGCAGAGCCAGGGTGGATCCGGTCAGCCCGGAGAACAGCTGATAGGTCGCCTGAACCGTCGGCACGCCGCGTGCCGGGTTGTCCGGCACCACCAGCACCGTCTTGAGGCCGATGAAGCCTGATGCGGCGTTGGACTGCGCGCCCGACATGTCGCTCCAGGCCGGCATCAGCAGATAGGTAGCGGCAGCGGCCTCGCCGCGGTCGATGTCGTGGTGATGGCGCAACGGGGTCACATAGCGCGAAGCGAACGCCTGGCGCAGCGCTTCGACGACGTCGCTATGAGGCGCCAGCCGCGCCAGGTCTTCGGCCGTCACCATCTGCATGGCTCAGCCCTTACGGCCCGCCATGGCCGACGAGACCCTGGGTGCGCTCCTGCCGCAGCCGGACCGCCTCGGAGCGCGACGCAGCCAGATCGCTTTTCGCCTGGCGGGCCGCTCGGCGCCATTTGGCCTGCTTGAGCCAGGCGCCGATCCACCCCACCACCAAGCCGCAGAAGATGCCGAAGAACAAGACTGCCCACAGCGGCACCATCAGCGACGCCCAAGGGTCGGCTCTCGAAAGCGGATCCAGTGACACCACGACGGTGTGACGATTGGCGATTGCAAAGGCAACCAGCACCGCCGCGACAGGCAGGCCGATTATCCAGGAGAGCACTCGCATGCGAACCTCTTCGAGCGCTCGCGGGGGCCGGCCGCGCTCAGACCTCTGAGTTCAGCCGCTCACGCAGCTCCTTGCCGGTCTTGAAGAACGGCACCCGCTTGGCCTCGACATGCACCGACTCGCCGGTGCGCGGATTGCGGCCGTCGCGGGACTGGCGATCCTTCACCGAAAAGGCTCCAAAGCCGCGCAGCTCGACCCGGTCGCCGTTGCCCAGCGCCTCTATAATCTTGTCGAACACCGTGTTGATAATGCGTTCGACATCGCGGTGGTAGAGATGCGGATTCTTCTGCGATATCCGCTGAATGAGTTCCGACTTGATCATCCGTCCGCTCCCCCCGAACTGCTTATTGGCCAGGGTGCCAAACCGAAACCAATCCGTCAACCCTAAGTCTTTCTTGTACCGAGATTTTTTCCATGATCCAGGAACCCTCGCCAAATCCCATGGCGCTGAGCACGACCCGCGCGATGGCAAATCCGAGTCCGCGCGCCCCGAACCCCGCCTTGACTTCCCAATCAACGACCTCCAAATCCCTGTCGACGTCGCGGTTGGCGTCGAGCCAGTCCCGCGCCTGCTCTTCACCGCCGATCTGGTCGACGAGCTGTTCGACCACGGCTTGGCGGCCAGTAAAGACGCGCCCATCGGAAATCAACTGGATCTGCCTCGGCGAAAGCTGGCGCCGTTCCTCAACCAGGCCCAGGAACCAGCGGAAGGAATCGTTGACCAGCTCCTCGGTCACCGCGCGTTCCCTGTCGGTCATCGGCGCGAAGATATTCGGCTCCCCCTTGAGCTCGCCGCTCTTGATGGTCTCCATCTCGATGCCGAGGGTCTTGAGCAGATCCTGCACCTGGGCCCATTGGAACAGAACGCCGACCGAGCCGGTTATGGTATTGCCGCGCGCCACGATGTGGTCGGCGGCGAGTGCCGCGATGTAGCCGCCCGAAGCGGCGACCGTGCCCATGACCGCAACCACCGGTTTTTCCTCCGCCAACTGGCGCAGCGAGAGGTACAGGGCCTCTGAGCCGGCCGTCGTGCCGCCGGGGCTGTCGATCCTGACCAGCACCGCCTTGA
>CAYWVA010000006.1:0-29446 GCA_964461545.1 uncultured Rhizobiaceae bacterium
GGCCGAAGCGGCGCGGATCGACGCCCATCATGTCGATCGACGGCTCGCCCTCGACCATCCACTCGGCAAGTTGCCAACCGGCTCCGCCGGCAGCCGTCACCCCGAAGGAGTGGCCCTCATTGAGCCACAGGTTGCGGTGGTGCCAGGCCGGGCCGATGACCGGGGAGCCGTCGGGTGTATAGCAGATGGCGCCGTTGTACACTTTCTTGATACCGACTTCGCCGAAGGCCGGCACGCGCTCGATTGCCGCCTCGATGTGCGGCGCCAGGCGGTCGAGATCCTCCTGGAAGAGTTCGTACTCGGCCTCCTCCGACGGCCCGTCGACATAACACACCGGGGCGCCGTGCTCGTAGGGCCCGAGAATGAACCCGCCGGCCTCCTCGCGCAGATACCAGGAGGAATCGGCCTCGCGCAGCACCCCCATTTCCGGCAGCCCCTGGCGATGGCGCTCCACCACTGCCGGGTGCGGCTCGGTGACGATGTACTGGTGCTGAACCGGCATGACGGGCAGGTCGAGGCCGAGCATGTCGCCGGTCTGACGCACGTAATTGCCCGACGCCGAGACCAGGTGCTCGCACACGATGTCGCCCTTGTCGGTGCGCACCAGCCACTCGCCGGACGGCGCCTGCTCGATGCCAGTCACCCGGGTGTGGCGATAGATCTGGGCGCCGCCGTCGCGCGCTCCCCTGGCCAGCGCCTGGGTCAGGTCGGCGGGCTGGATGTAGCCATCGTCGGGATGCTGGATGGCGCCGATCAGTCCGTCGGTGACGCACAGCGGCCAGATCTCCTTGATCTGCTCAGGGGTCAGCACATTGACCTTGACCCCGATCGTCTCGGCGACCCCGGCATAATACATGAACTCGTCCCAGCGGTCGTCGGTGCGCGCCAGGCGGATGTTGGAGCATTGCCTGAAGCCGACGTGCTGGCCGGTCTCTGCCTCAAGCTTCTGGTAGAGCTCGACGGAATATTTGTGGATCTGGCCGACCGAGTAGCTCATGTTGAACAGCGGCAACAGGCCCGCCGCGTGCCAGGTCGAGCCCGATGTGAGCTCGTGGCGTTCGACCAGCACCACGTCCGACCAGCCCTTTCTGACCAGAGCATGGAGCGTGGCAACGCCGACCACCCCGCCGCCGATCACCACTACCCGCGCCTGCGATTTCATTGCCGACTCCCTTGATTGGCGACAGTTTTAGCGGTCGTATGCAGGCCGGGGCGAGGTGGAGCGACGCGCGGCCCGCAGATTGCGACACCTAGTGCACGTGGCGAGGAGCATAGGGGCTGTCGAGGGAAAAGGCGGGGATCTCGACGTTGAAGGCCTCGCCGGCAGCGGTCTCCATCTGATAGGCTCCCACCATGAAGCCCGACGTCGTGGTCAGGGGGCAGCCCGAGGTGTACTGGAAGCTCTGGCCAGGCCGCAGGGTCGGCTGTTCGCCCACCACGCCGGCCCCTCTTACCTCCTGCACCCGGCCCGCCGAGTCGGTGATCTTCCAGTAGCGGGTCTTGAGCGTCACGGTCTCGGCCCCGAGGTTCTCCACCATGATCGTATAGGCCCATACGAAATAGCCGTCTTCGGGCCTCGACTGCTCTTCGAGGAATTCCGGCCGGACGGTGACGCGGATGTCCCGGGTGGTGCACTGGTACATGTGCCCTCATTTGCCACGATGCGACCCGTTCCGCCAGACGGTTTTGTGGCGGTTTTCCACCGCACGGCCAATCGCACTTGCGCTATGACAGGGCCGCAGCCACTGTTGGTCATGGACAACATGAGTTCAATTCCCGCCGCCCGCCTCGCCACCCGGCCTGCCGCAGGCATCCTGCCGGCCCATGCCATTCGCCGCCTGATCGATGAGGCGGCCATATTAGCCCAGCTCCCCATCGAGCCTGACCAGGTCCAGCCGGCCAGCCTTGATTTGCGCCTCGGCGAATGGGCCTATCGGGTGCGCGCCTCGTTTCTTCCCGGACCGCAGCAATCGATGGATGAACGGCTGGCGAGGCTGGCGCTGCACCGTTTCTCGCTCGCCGAGGGGGCGGTGCTCGAGACCGGCTGCGTCTACATCGCGCCACTGCTCGAGGCATTGAAGCTGCCCGAAGACATCGCGGCTCAGGCCAACCCAAAGAGCTCCACCGGCCGGCTCGACGTGTTCACCCGCGTCATCGCCGAAGGGACCCGCCAGTTCGACATGGTGCCGGAAGGCTATGCGGGTCCGCTTTATGCCGAGATTTCGCCGCGCACCTTTCCCGTTCTGGTGCGCACCGGATCGCGCCTGGCCCAGATCCGCTTCCGATCAGGCCCGCTGGCGCTGTCCGATGCGCTGATTGCCGATCTGCACCGGCGCGAGGCGCTGGTCACCACGGGCGAGCCCGACATCGACCGCGGCATTGCGCTGACCGTCGACCTGACTGGGCTGGACCCGGCCGGGCCGGTCGGTTTCCGGGCCAAGCGCCATTCCGGCCTGATCGACATCGATCGCAAAAGCGCACTCGATGTCATCGACTACTGGGAACCGATCTGGCAGCGCGGCTCACTCATCCTCGATCCGGACCAGTTCTATATTCTGGCCTCCAAGGAGGCGGTCAGGGTGCCGCCAAGCCATGCCGCCGAAATGGTGCCGTTCAATCCGCTGGTGGGCGAGTTTCGGGTTCACTATGCCGGGTTCTTCGATCCCGGCTTCGGCCATTCGGCCGGCGACGGCGAAGGCGCGCGCGCCGTCCTCGAAGTGCGCTCCCATGAGGTGCCGTTCATCCTCGAGGACGGCCAGATGATCGGCCGGCTGGTCTATGAGCCGCTCATCGAACCGCCTGAGCAGGTCTATGGTCAGGGGATCGGCTCAAGCTACCAGCGCCAGGGATTGAAGCTGTCGAAACATTTCCGTCCGTTCGAGCCTTAGGGCCTTCCTGGGGCCCGGCCGCCGGGGCTTGCGGCCACGACGTCGGCATCGACATGAGGCTCGAATTTGGTGAAGTTGTCCACGAACATGTCGACGAGTTCGCGCGCCTGGCGGTCGTAGGCCCGTGGATCGGGCCAGGTCTGGCGTGGATCGAGGATCTTGGCATCGATTCCCGGAACCTCGACGGGGACTTCAAGGTTGAACCACGGGTCGGTTCGCATCGGCACTTTGGAGAGGCTGCCGTCAAGCGCAGCCGTCAAAAGCGCCCTCGTCACCTTGATCGGCATACGCTCGCCCTCGCCATACGGGCCGCCCGTCCAGCCGGTGTTGACGAGCCAGCAATCGACCGAATGCTCTGCGATCCGCTCCTTCAGGAGGTTGCCGTAGACGCTTGGGTGGCGCGGCATGAAGGGCTCTCCGAAGCAGGTCGAAAACGTCGCTTCAGTGCCGGCTACCCCCCTTTCGGTCCCCGCCACCTTGGCGGTGTAGCCCGACAAGAAGTGGTACTCGGCCTGGGCCGGGGTCAGCCGGGCGATCGGCGGCAGCACGCCGAAAGCGTCGGCGGTGAGCATGATGATTGTCTTTGGATGCCCGGCGAGGCCGGTCGGCGAGGAATTGGGGATGAAGTCCATGGGATAGGCGACCCGCCCGTTCTCGGTCAGGCTGGCATCGTCGAAGTCGGGACGCCGGGTCTCAGGGTCGACCATCACGTTCTCCAGCACCGAGCCCCAGCGCTGGGTGGTGGAATAGATTTCGGGCTCGGCCTCCGACGACAGCCGGATCGTCTTGGCATAGCAGCCGCCTTCGAAGTTGAAGATGCCGCGCGTCGACCAGCCGTGCTCGTCGTCGCCGACGAGAACCCGGTTCGGGTCCGACGACAATGTCGTCTTGCCGGTGCCGGACAGGCCGAAGAACAGGGCCGTGGAGTTATCGCTGCCGGAGTTGGCCGAGCAGTGCATCGGCAGCACGCCGCGCGCCGGAAGATAATAGTTCAGGGTGCCGAACACCGATTTCTTGGTTTCGCCGGCGTATTCGGTGTTACCGATCAGCACTAGTCCTTGGGCCAGATCGATGGCGATGACGGTCTCGGAGCGCACGCCGTGGCGCTGCGGATCGGCCTTGAAGCTGGGCAGGTTGACGATGGTGAGCTCCGGCGCGAACGCTGCGAGCTCGGAGCGCTCCGGGCGGCGCAGGAGGTGGCGGATGAACAGCGCGTGCCAGGCAAGCTCGGTGATCACCCGCACATTGATGCGATGGGCAGGGTCGGCGCCGCCGTAGAGATCCTGAACGAAAAGCTCCCGGTTGTGCGCGTGGGCGAACATGTCGCGCTTGAGCGTCGTGAAGTTCTCGGGTGTGATCTCCAGGCTGTTCTCCCACCAGATGGTGTCTTCGGTCTCACCGTTGCGGACGAAGTACTTGTCCTGGGCCGAACGGCCGGTGTGCTGGCCGGTGGTCACCGCCAAGGGGCCGTTGACGACGACCAGTCCCTCGTGGCGTTCGATCGCGCTCTGGTAGAGCTGCGCCTCGGTGAGGTTGTATTGCACCGCTGCAGCCCCGGAAATGCCGAGCGCGGCGAGGTCATTGGCAGGGTTGAACCGAGCTGACTGTTTCACGAAACTGCCCCTTTGGACCGATGCGGCCGTGGCGTCAAAGCTAGGCAATCGCGTGGCCTTCGGCAAGCATCGATCCTGCTCAACAACGGCGCGCCTGATCGGCAAGCGTCCTCAGCACTGTCCGCAGCTCGGCGGCTGTGTCGACGGTGTGCGGAAAAGCAAGCCTGAGACTGCGCTTGCCATCGCTCAAATCGATCCCGTCGGGGTCCAGGCTGGTGGCCCGCCAATCGGCGGTGGGCTGCCCGAGCAATCGCGTCGCATAAAGAACGAGAGCCTCCTTGTGGTGCTCATTCATGTGGTCCAGCGCCTCAAGCGCCCCCCGCGCGATGGCCTCGGCGTGCTCGCATGGCAGCACGACCGAGTCTTGTTGGAGCGTCTCGATGCGCCCGAACCCGGCCACCGCGTGGCAGCGCTCGAGTTCCATGCGCCAGAAAGAAAAATCCTTGAATCGGGCATACCCGGCAGCGTCGGGATGGTAGGCGAGAAAGCGGCTGGCGATCGCCGGGTCGGAACATGGCACGAAGCGGCCGATGGCAGTGACGCGCGGAGTTTCCAGGGGATCGCCATAGGAGCCCTCAGCGAGGAACAGCAGCGAGGCACGGGCGTCGTTCTGCAAGTTTCCGGTGTGCCAGGCGAGGCGCGATATGAGCATGATAGGCTGCCCGGCAGGATCGCTTGCCGTCTTGACGAGCGAGGCATATGGCGTACCGTTATCGAGCAATGTGGCAAGCGTTGCGGTTCGTGCCGCGCGTATCAGCCGGCGGACCTCGGCGCCGCCGAACCGGATATTATTGTCGCTATGGGTCATGACTTCCTTGTAAGATGCCATTATGTTCGTATTTCTGCCATAATAGATCGTGCGGTCGGCAATCGCTCCTCTGGGCGCGGGACGGTTTCGCAGGATGCCTTATTTTACTCGATTTCGATGATTAGTGCGCCCGGAGGTATTTGGCGATGGGTAAGAAGATGCCGATGATCGCGCTGGTGGACGATGACCGGCACATTCTCACCTCGGTGAGCATAGCTCTCGAATCGGAGGGCTATACTACGACCACCTATACCGATGGGGTCGCCGCCCTCCAGGGACTGCAGGACAATCCCCCTGACATGGCGATCTTTGACATCAAGATGCCGCGCATGGACGGGATGGAGCTGTTGCGGCGCCTGCGCCAGAAGACCGATCTGCCGGTGATCTTCCTGACTTCGAAGGACGATGAGATTGACGAGCTGTTCGGGCTCAAGATGGGCGCCGACGACTTTATCCGCAAGCCATTCTCCCAGCGCCTGCTGGTCGAAAGGGTGAAGGCGGTGCTGCGGCGAGCCCAGCCGCGTGACGCCGCTGCCATAGCGCTTGAGCCCTCGCGGGCCATCGAGCGCGGCAAGCTGGTGCTCGACCCGGATCGTCACTCCTGTACCTGGGACGGCCGCATTGTTACACTCACCGTGACGGAATTCTTGATCCTGCAGGCGCTGGCCCAACGTCCGGGGATCGTCAAGAGCCGCGATGCCTTGATGGATTCGGCCTATGACGATCAGGTCTATGTCGATGACCGCACCATTGACAGCCACATCAAGCGACTGCGAAAGAAGTTCAAGGCGGTTGATGACAGTTTCGACGCCATCGAAACTCTCTATGGGGTTGGCTATCGCTTCAAGGAAGCCTGATCAGCCTCCGACGCAGTTGAGGTGCTGAGAATGCTTGCCGGCGTCGACATCGCTGAACGGGCGAAGGTCGCTGAACAGGCGAGTGCCGATGACGGCCGTGCCGCCGTGAACCGCGGTGCGGCAACGAGCTTCTGGTGGCTGCACAAGCTTGCACCGGCTCGCCTCACCAGCCGGATCATCCTCATCAACTTCGTCGGCCTGGTGATTCTGGTCGGCGGCATCCTCTATTCCAACCAGTCGCGCCAGAGCCTGATCGACGCCCGGGTGCAGAGCCTGATGACCCAGGGCCACATCATGGCCGCCGCGATCGCCTCTGCCGCAAGCATCGACACCGACCAGATCGTCATCGATCCCGACAGGCTGCTCGAGTTGCAGTTGCGCGAGACGCCACAGCCGCAGCCCGAGGCGGGGCGCGACCTCGACTTCTTGATCAACCCGGAGCGGGTCGGGCCGGTGCTGCGGCGACTCGTCTCCTCCACCACGACCCGGGCGCGAATCTTCGACCGCGAGGGCGTGATGGTGGTGGACAGCCGGCATTTCTTCGGGCGCGGCGACATCTTGAGCTTCGAGCTGCCGCCGCTCAACCGACCCAGCGAGGGCATGCTGCTCAGCTGGTGGAACGCCCTCAACGAGTGGCTGTTCGACCATAACTATCCGCCGCAGAAGGAATATGGCTTCGATAACGGCAAGGAGTTCGCCGAAGTCGCCGCCGCCCTCAATGGCGCCTCGGTGAGCGTCGTAAGAGTGAATGAAAGGCGTGAAATCATCGTTTCGGTGGCCGTTCCGGTACAGCGTTTCCAATCCGTGTTGGGCTCGCTCGTGCTGTCGACCCGCGGCGGGGAGATCGACACGGTGCTGCGCAACGAGCGCAAGATCGTTCTGTTTACATTCCTTGTGGCCGCACTGGTTGCGATCCTGCTCTCGGTGGCGCTGGCCGGCCATATTGCCGAGCCGATCCGTCGCCTTGCCGGTGCGGCTGAACGTGTGCGCCGTGGCGTCAACCGGCGTGTCATGATCCCGGATTTCACCAGCCGGCGTGACGAGATCGGCCATCTGTCTGGTGCGCTGCGCGACATGACCAGCTCGCTTTACAACCGCATCGACGCCATCGAGGCGTTTGCGGCCGATGTCGCCCACGAACTCAAGAATCCGCTGACCTCGCTGAGAAGTGCGGTTGAGACGTTTGTTCATGCCCGCACCGATGAACAGCGCGCCCGGCTCATCGCCATTATTACTGATGACGTTAAGCGTCTGGACCGGCTGATCACCGACATCTCCGAAGCCTCCCGGCTTGATGCCGAACTGGTGCGCTCCCGGGCCGCGCCCGTCGATCTGGCACAGCTGCTGTCTACCGTGGTCTCACTGTGCCATGAGACCAGGCGGCCGGGCGAACCGCGCGTGGCGCTCGATACTGCTGCGCCGCCCAAGGGCGTCAACCCCAAGACGGCCTTCACCGTCCTGGGCCATGACAATCGCCTGGGCCAGGTGGTGCGCAACCTTCTCGACAACGGCCGATCCTTTTCTCCGTCGGACTCCACCGTCACTTTGCGGTTGCGCCGCAGCGGAAAATTCGTCGAGCTGCGGGTCGAGGACGAGGGGCCGGGGATCAGCTCCGGCGACCTCGACACGATCTTTCAGCGTTTCTACACCGACCGCCCGGAAGGCTCGTTCGGCAAGAATTCCGGTTTGGGCTTGAGTATCTCCAAACAGATCGTCGAGGCCTACAGGGGCGAGATTTGGGCGGAGAACCGGTACGGCAAGCCGCCGGCCCATGGCGAACGGCCGGTGCTCGGGGCGCGGTTTGTGGTGCGCATCCCGGCGATGCCAGAGGACTGGCAGGCGGACGAGGAGCGGTGAGGTGGCGGGCGCGGGTTCGCCCGAGACGCGGCTCATCCATGCCACATGCATCGTGATCGGCGGCTGCGGGGTACTCCTTTTGGGCCCGGCGGGCAGCGGCAAGTCAGATCTTGCCCTCAGGCTCATCGACCAGCCGGGTCGCGGCACCGGGCGCCAAGCCATGACGGCGCGGCTGGTCGCCGACGACCAGGTGCTGATCACCAAGCGCGAGGCCCGACTGATCGCCGCGCCGCCGCCCAGACTTGCCGGACTCATGGAGGTGCGTGGCCTCGGCATCGTCAGGATCGAGTGCGCGCGTCAGGTTGCGATCGCACTTGCGGTTCGCCTGACCGACGCCGCGAGCATCGAGCGTCTGCCCGAGACATGCCCATCGCAGCTGGTGCTTCTCGATGTTGCCGTGCCCGAGATGGCTGTCGATGCCTTTGCCGCGTCCGCTCCCGCCCGCATCCGGGCCGGGGTGGTGGAACTCTTGCGCCGCGCCCCTGAACTTGCCAGATGAGCCGCTCGGTTGGGCGGTGCGGGAGTTCTCAACGGCTGTTTACTGCGTTGCAGTTCTCAGGCCGAACCGACAAGATGGCGCCGGAACGGGCCATAGGCCACCGGCAGGCTTAAGAGCTGCCGCTGCGAGGGACAAAGGATTTCACATGATCGGTCTGGTCCTCGTCACACACGGCCGCTTGGCTGAAGAGTTCCGCTCCGCGCTTGAGCACGTGGTCGGTCCGCAAACCAATATCGCCACCATCTCCATGGACCCCGATGACAATGTGGAGAGCCGCCGCGGCGATATCATCAAGGCGGTGGGCACCGTCGACAGCGGCCGCGGCGTGGTCATACTGACCGACATGTTCGGCGGCACGCCGTCGAACTTGGCCATTTCAGTCATGGACACCGGCAAGGTCGAAGTCATTGCCGGCATCAACCTGCCGATGCTGGTCAAACTTGCGAGTGTGCGCGGCGAGTTGCCGCTGGATGATGCCGTTGAGCAGGCACAGGAGGCGGGGCGCAAATACATCAATGTCGCCAGCCGCCTGCTCGGCAGCCACGCCTGAGCTGTCAATGACGGCAGACGACGGCAGCAAAGCCGATCCGATCAAGCGCGAGATCGTGATCAGGAACTCGCGCGGCCTGCATGCCCGTGCCTCGGCCAAATTCGTCAAATGTGCCGAGCAATTCGAGGCCGAAATTTGGGTGAGCCGCGAGGGCCAGTCGGTGCCTGCCACCTCGATCATGGGTTTGATGATGCTCGCCGCCCATCCCGGTGCCAGTATACTCATGGAGGCCGATGGCCCCGACGCCGCAGCGGCGCTCGATGCCCTCGCTAAGCTGGTGGCGGACAAGTTCGGCGAGGATTAACTTGCTCCCAACGCACATAAGGAAAGCTTTATGTCCGCGTTGCGTCGTCTCCGCGGCGCTGCTATAGGGAGCCTCCTGCGGTCGCGGCCGCTGCCAGGACCCATGAGCAAACCCCAGAGCAAACCCCAGAGCAAACCCCAGAGCAAACCCCATGAGCAAACCCCAGAGCAAACCAATGAGCAGCTTCACCGATTACGCCGTCGCCGACATCAAGCTGGCGGAGTGGGGCCGCCAGGAAATGGTTATGGCGGAAGTGGAGATGCCGGGGCTGGTGGCCGTGCGTGAGGAATTCGGCGAGGCCCAGCCGCTCAGTGGGGCGCGGATCGCCGGCTGCCTGCACATGACGATCCAGACGGCGGTGCTGATCGAGACCCTCGTGCAGCTCGGCGCCAAGGTTCGCTGGTCGTCATGCAACATCTTCTCGACCCAGGACCACGCCGCCGCCGCCATCGCGAAGTCGGGCATCCCGGTGTTTGCGCACAAGGGCGAGACGCTGGCCGAGTATTGGCAGTTCGTCGACAAGATCTTCGACTGGCCGGACGGAGAGCCCGCCAACATGATCCTCGACGACGGCGGCGACGCCACGCTTTATATATTGTTGGGCGCCCAGGCCGAAGTCGATAGCGGTGTGCTGGCAAACCCGAAGAACGAAGAGGAAGAAGAACTCTACGCCACGATCGGGCGCCGGTTGGCCATCGACGGGACGTTCTTTTCGCGCACCCGCGCTGCCATCCGCGGCGTGTCGGAGGAGACCACCACCGGAGTCCATCGCCTCTACGAGATGCAAAAGCGCGGTGAACTCCCATTCGCGGCCATCAACGTAAATGACAGCGTGACCAAGTCGAAGTTCGACAACCGTTATGGCTGCCGGGAGTCGCTGGTCGACGGGATCCGCCGGGCGACCGACGTTATGATGGCCGGCAAGGTGGCCCTGGTGTGCGGCTATGGCGATGTCGGCAAGGGTTCGGCCCAGTCGCTGCGCGGCGCCGGTGCGCGGGTGATGGTGACCGAAGTCGACCCGATCTGCGCCCTGCAGGCGGCAATGGACGGCTACACCGTGACGACGCTGGACGATGCGGTCGATAGCGCCGACATCTTTGTCACCGCTACAGGCAACCGTGACGTCATCACGCTCGATCAGATGCGCCGGATGAAAGACATGGCGATCGTGTGCAATATCGGCCACTTCGACAATGAGATTCAGATCTCGGCCTTGCGAAACTTCAAGTGGACGAGGGTGAAGGACCAGGTCGACCTGGTGGAATTCCCGAGCGGTAACCGCATCATTCTGCTGTCGGAGGGCAGGCTGGTGAACCTCGGCAACGCCACCGGCCATCCGAGCTTCGTAATGTCGGCCTCGTTCACCAATCAGGTGCTGGCGCAGATCGAGCTGTGGCAGAACGCCGGCAATGGCAAGTACGGCCATGAGGTCTATGTCCTGCCCAAGCAGCTGGACGAAAAAGTGGCCCGTCTCCACCTCGACAAGGTCGGCGCCAAACTCACCAAGCTGAGGCCCGAGCAGGCCGACTATATCGGCGTCTCGCCCGACGGCCCGTTCAAGCCCGACTATTACCGCTACTAAGCCGGGGCGCGGCGACTCGCAGTCCTGGTTGTGCAATCGGGGACCGGTCGTCCCGGCGTTGGCGCAGTCCCCGCCTTGCGCTTGGCTCCATCCGGGCTTCACTTGAGCCGGTGGGCAGGACGGGCGTTTGCCTGTATATCTTCGATTCGGGAAATCAAGCGCTGATTCGCTGCCGCTCCCGGGCGCCCCGGTCCTCGGCCGTAGGCGCCGAGGCGTGGCGGCATCATCGGCGCGAGGGGCTGCGGGGAAACGGCCGGGGGAGCCATGCCTGCCGGTTCGACGACATTACGGATCGGCTGTGACCGGTGGAACGACCGTGCGATCGGCGTTCTTGTCATCGCTGCCGGCACGGCGGGGCTGAGCGAGCCGGCTGTGGCAGCCAACACCGTTGTCGAACTGCTTCGGTTCGATCGGCCGGTCATGTTCCTTGCCGGACTGTTTGGAATTCTCGTGGTGTTCTGGTCGCTGATGGTCGTGCGCCGGATCATGGCCAAGCTACGCGTGGCTGAGCGGCGAATCGGAGAACTCGAAGGGTCGCTCAACGAGGCGGAAGCCGCGCTCACCGCCGAGCCGAACCTGCTCATCATCTGGCGCGGGCGGGATGCGCCGCCCGACAGGGTCTGTGGCGACATGCGCGGCACCGTCCAGGTGCCGCAGGATCGTCAGGGATTGCTGAACTTCGCCCGCTGGCTCGAGCCGGAGTCGGCTGCCTCCCTGAGCGCCGCGATGGCCGAGTTGCGCCGGGACGGCAGGGCGTTCAATTTTGGCATCAAGAGCCTGGCGGGCGAACTCATCGAGGTCGATGGACGCACTGCCGGCGGCCTCGCCACGCTCAAGCTGCGACCACTCGCCGGGGACCGGCAGCACAATTTCGAACTGGCCTTCGATCGGCGCAAGCTGTCCAAGCAGGTGGAGCGGCTGAGCGCCATTCTCGACAGCGCGCCGTTGCCAATTTGGCTGCGCGACCCCGAAGGCGAGCTCACCTGGGTCAACCGGGCCTATCTCAAGGCGGTCGAACGCGACGACATCGACGAGGTGCTGCAAAGACGCATCGAGCTGGTCGAGCCGTTGCGCGACCCGGCCCGGGCCGAGGCTGAGACGCCTGCATCGGTCGAGCACCGCCGCGCCTATTCGGTGATCGGCGGTGCCAAGCGGGCGCTTGATGTCTACGAGGTAGGCATGGATGAAGGCCGGGCAGGCTTCGCCATCGACATGACCCAACTCGAAGAAGCCCAAAAGGAGCTCAAGCGCCACATCCGCGCCCATGCCGGCACGCTCGACAAGCTCGCCACGGCAATCGCCATCTTCGGTCCCGACCAGCGCCTGCGCTTCTACAATTCCGCCTTTGCCGAGCTGTGGCAGCTCGACCCGCAATGGCTCGACACCAATCCATCAGATGGGGAGATCCTCGACCGCCTGCGCACCGCCAGAAAGTTGCCTGAGCAGGCCAATTACCGGGAATGGAAGGCCAAGCACCTTGCCGCGTACACCATTCTGGAGCCGCGCGAAAGCTGGTGGCACCTGCCCGACGGCCAGTCGCTCAGGGTGGTATGCGAGCAGCATCCATTTGGCGGCGTCACCTATCTGTACGAGAACGTCACCGAGAAACTCAAGCTGGAGAGCCGATACAACGAACTCATCGACGTGCAGCGTGAGACCCTCGACAATCTCCACGAGGGCGTGGCGCTGTTCGGCAGCGACGGTTGTCTCAAGCTCCATAACCCCTCCTATGCGCGCTTCTGGAAGCTCGATCGCGCCTTTCTCGATTCCCATCCTCACATCGACGAAGTGATCGCGGCGTGTCGGACGCTACTGGCCGACGACGTCATGTGGGACGAGATCAAGTTCACGGTCACGGCACTGAGCGACAGCCGCCGACCGCTTCAGGGACGGATCACCCGCACCGATGCCATGGTGTTCGACTTTGCCGCCGTGCCGCTGCCCGATGGCAACAAGCTGCTCACCTATGTCGACATGACCGCGAGCTCCGGCATTGAGCGGGCGCTGAGGGAGCGCGCCGAGGCTCTGGAAGCCGCCGACCGGCTCAAGACCGACTTTTTGTCCAATATTTCCTATGAGCTGAGGACGCCGCTCAACAGCATCATCGGATTTACCGAGGGTCTGTCGCTCGGCATCGCCGGGCCGTTGCTGCCCAAGCAGGACGAGTATCTGCATGACATCCAGACGTCATCGGCCGATCTTTTGTCCATTATCGATGCCATACTCGACCTGACCACCATTGATGCCGGTGCGATGGAGCTGCAGCTGGAGGACATCGACGTCGCCGAACTGCTCGAGGAGACCGCCGGCGCGGTGACGCCGCGCATTGAGAAGCGCGACCTGACACTGGAAATCGAGATGGCGGTCGATGCCAAGCACTTCGTCGGCGACAGGCGCCGAGTGCGCCAGGTGCTGTCAAACCTCCTGTCCAATGCCATCGGCTTCTCCGACAGCGGCGCATCGGTGCGCATGGGGGCGCGCCGCGACGGCGAGCACCTGGCTTTGTGGGTCAGCGATACCGGGCGAGGCATCGAGCCGGACTTCCAGAAGCGCGCCTTCGATCGATTCCAGTCGCGACCGATCATCGGCGGCCATCGCGGTCCGGGCCTCGGGCTGTCGATCGTCAAGAGCTTCGTGGAGTTGCACGAGGGCGAAGTGGTGCTGATCTCCCTGGTCAATCGCGGAACCACGGTGGTATGCCGATTTCCCATTGCGGGGCCGGGCGGAGTGCGCATGCCTGTCACACAGCACGAAGCGCCGCAAAAGGTGCAGGCCAGGGCGTGATGGAGCTAGGATATGCAGCCGGTTCTGCGCCGCGTGGGGTTCCCGCCATGACCCCCACCGGATTGGTGCGCGATCTGCCGGACGATGCCGCGACCGCCAGCCTGGCCGGCGAGCTTGGCCTGTTCGTGCGGCCCGGCGACTGCCTGGCGATCAGCGGCGATCTCGGCAGCGGTAAGACGGCGCTGGCGCGTGGCCTCATCCAGGCGCTCAGCCCGCAAGGCACGAGCCTCGAAGTGCCGAGCCCGACCTTTACCCTGGTCCAGACCTACGAGGGCACCCGGGTCCCGGTGGCGCATTTCGATTTCTACCGATTGAACGATCCAGCCGAGCTGACCGAAACCGGCTTCCCCGACTTTGCTGAAAGCCATGTCACGGTGGTGGAGTGGCCAGACAGATTGCCCGGCGAATTGCCCGAGAATCGGCTCGAAATTGCGCTGGAGACGGCGGGCTCTGGCCGGCGCGCCCGGCTCATCGGTCACGGAAGCTGGGGCGCAAGACTGGCAAGGCTCGAGTCGGTGCGGGAGTTTCTCCGCAACGCCCACTGGGCCGCCGCCCGGCGGCTGCATCTCAACGGCGACGCCTCGATCCGGCGCTATGAGCGCCTTGTGGCGGCCGACGGCCGCACCGCCGTTCTGATGGACATGCCGGCGCGCCCCGACGGTCCGGCGATCAGGAACGGCCGGTCCTACAGCGCCATCGCCCATCTCGCCGAGGACTGCCGGGCAGTGGTGGCGGTCAACGCCGGCCTGAGGGACGCAGGCTTCAGTGCACCGGAGCTTTATGCCGCCGATCTCGACGGCGGATTTCTCCTCATCGAGGACCTCGGTGACAGGCTCTACGGACGCATGATGGCCGACAACGAGGATATTTCCGAGCCGATGACCGCCGCCGTGATGCTGCTTGCCCATGTGGCGGAGCGCGATTGGCCGCGCCGGCAGCCGGTGCCCGACGGGACCGATCATGTGCTCGCCACCTATGACGAAGTGGCGCTGACAGTCGAGCTGTCGCTGCTCCCCGACTGGTTCTGGCCGCTGGTGAAGGGCGGCCCCATGTCCGCCGCCTTGCGCGAGGAATTCGAAGCTGCCTGGGCAAGGGTGCTGCCGGTCGCCGAGGCCGAGGTCCCCGTATGGGTGCTGCGCGACTACCATTCGCCGAATCTCATCTGGCTTGCGGAGCGCCGCGGCATCGAGCGGGTCGGTCTGCTCGACACCCAGGACTGCGTGCTCGGCCATCCGGCCTATGACCTGGCATCCCTGCTGCAGGATGCCCGCGTCGACATTCCGGTGGCTGTTGCCAGCGAGCTGTTCGATTACTATTGCGCCATGCGCCAGGCCGAGTCGTCTCGGTTCGACCGTTTTTCCTTCGAGGCGGCCTATGCCGTCCTCGGCGCCCAGCGCGCCACCAAGATTCTCGGCATCTTCGCCCGCCTGTCGCGGCGCGACGGCAAGCATGGTTACCTGCGCCATCTCATTCGTGTGTCGCGCCACCTCGAGGCCAATCTCGCCCACCCCGCGCTTGCCCCGGTGCGGCACTGGTTCGATCGCCATCTGCCGCGCAGCGAGCGGGATGCGGCCGTGGAGCGGGTGCTGCGCGCGGCATGACGCGGCTACCCGCACAGCCGTCCACTGTGGGCCGGCGCGCCATGATTCTCGCCGCCGGGCTGGGCTTGCGCATGCGCCCGCTCACCGACAGGCGGCCCAAGCCGCTCCTCGATCTGGCCGGCAAGCCCCTCATTGCCCATGCCCTCGACCGGCTGAAGGCGGCGAATGTGGAGCGGGTCGTCGTCAACGTCCATTACCTGCCCGAGCAGATCGAGCACTGGGCACAATCGCAAACGGCGCTCGACGTCGTGCTGTCGGACGAGCGCGACCGGCTGCTCGAAACTGGCGGCGGCGTTGCCAAGGCGCTGCCGATCCTGGGCAATGCGCCGTTTTTTGTGCTCAATGGCGATTCCTTGTGGATGGAGGGCGCGAGCCCGGCGCTCGACCGGATGCGCCAGGCGTGGCGCGACACGGAGATGGACGGCCTGCTGCTGGTCTGCCCGACGGCTCGGACGGTCGGTTATTCCGGGTCTGGCGATTTCCACCTCGACAGCGACGGCCGGCTTGTCCGGCGGGTCCCAGGCGAAATCGCCCCGTTGGTGTTCGCCGGCTGCTATCTTGCCTCCCCGCGCCTGTTCACCGCCGCCCCGCAGGGACCGTTTTCGATGAATGTCCTGTGGGACCGCGCCCTGGCTGAAGGCCGACTCTACGGCATCACTCATGATGGCTTGTGGCTGCATGTCGGGACGCCCGAAGCCCTGGCTCTCGCGGCGCGGGCCTTGGAGGAGGTCGGATGAACTGGGTAGGCGGCTATCGCCCCTTGTCTCGCCCCCGACCCGTCCCCCCGAGGCGGAGGGGGGCAGGTGAAGGTCTCCTGACCGCTCTCTCCCCCCTGGGGGGGGAGGACCGGGGAGGGGACCATCGGGGGAGGGCATGACGACGCCGGCCAACGTATTCACCGTTCCCCCCGGCGTGCCGTTCCTGGCTGCGCTCGCCCGTGCCATCCTCGCCGGGGGATTCCCCGCGCCCGCCATGGCTCCGCCTGATCCACTGGACCTTGCCCGCTGGACGATCCTACTGCCCACCCGGCGGGCGGCGCGCAGCCTGATGGTCGCCTTCCTCGAGGCCGGCGGCGGCACAGCACGGCTTTTGCCGCGCATCCGGGCACTTGGCGACGTTGAGGAAGAAGACCTGCTGTTCGCCGATGCCGAGGCGGGAATCGAGGCCATTGCGCCGGCCATCAGCCCGCTGCAGCGGCTGTTCCTGCTCGCCTCGCTGATCCGTGATTGGGCCGGGCAGTATCCAAGAGGCAGGCTCGCCGCGGCGCTCGTCCACTCGCCCGTACAGGCGCTCCTCCTGGCGCGCAGCCTCGCTCGGCTCATCGATTCCTTCGACACCGAACAGGTTGATCTGGAAGCCATCACCGGGCTGGTCGAGGGCGAACTCGCCGGCCATCAGGAGATGGTGCTCGACTTTTTGGCGCTTGTACGGTTGCGTCTTCCGGGCGAGATGACGCGGCTGGGCCTCGTTTCTCCGGCGGAACGGCGCAACAAGCTGATGGCGGAGGAAGCCCTGAGGCTTGAATCCGGTGGCGCGACCGGACCGGTGATTGCGGCTGGCTCCACCGGCTCGGTCCCTGCCACCGCCCGGCTGCTGACGGCCGTGGCCAAAATGACCCACGGTGCAGTGGTGCTACCCGGCCTTGATGTCGACCTTGAGCCGGAGAGCTGGGACCAGTTAAGGCCGCAGCACCCGCAGTTCGGCATGCGCGAGCTGTTGAAGCTGATGGGGGTCGAGCGTTGCGAGGTTCGGCTTTTGCCGGGCATTGGCCGAACCCCGGACAGGGATGCGCGTGGCTGGCTGGCCAGCGAGATCATGCGCCCCGCCGAGACCAGCGAGCGCTGGCACGACACGATGGCGCACAACCGCGAGCGGCTGGCGCTTGCCTTGCACAGAATGTCGGCCATCGCCGCGCCGGGTCGCCGGGAAGAAGCCACTGCCATCGCCCTCATCATGCGCCGCACGCTTCAAGTGCCGGGCCGGACGGCGGCGCTCGTGACCCCGGACCGCAGCCTCGCCAGGCAGGTCAAGGCCGAGCTCAAACGATGGACCATCGAGATCGACGATTCCGCCGGTGAACCGCTGATCCGCACCCCGGCGGGCGCCTTTGCCGCCCTCGTGGCCGAAGCGGCGGCCAGCGGGTTCGGGGCGCGGGAACTGGTGGCGCTGTTCCACCATCCGTTGTGTCGCTTCGGCCTCGAGCGATCCGCCTTGATGGCAGCGGCCAGCACTCTGGAGATCGCCGCTCTGCGCGGCGTCGCCGTTGAGCCGGGCCTGGCCGGGCTGGCAAAGGCTCTGGACAGCGCCCCTGACCGGGCCGCGTTGCGCCATGCCCACCCGCTGCTGGCGCGCATCGACGCGTCGGCATGGCAGGGGGCGCGCCAACTTATCGACCGCCTGCGAGAGGGCCTGGAGCCGCTGGAGGAACTGTTTGCGGCCGAAGGCGAGGTGGCGCTCGAGCGCCTGGCAGCTGCCCACCTTGCCTCCATGGAGTATGCTGCCGGTGAGGCGGCCGAGCCCTCGCCGCTGTGGACGGGCGAGCCCGGCGAGGCGCTCGCCGGTCTGTTTGGCGAACTTCTCGACCATGCCCACGCCTTCGCGGCGCTTCAACCGCGCGACTACGCGCCGCTCGTGTCTTCGCTGATGGAAGCGGTGGCAGTCAGGCCGCGCTACGGCCGCCATCCGCGCCTGGTGATCCTGGGGCTGCTCGAGGCTCGCCTGGTGCACGCCGACGTGACGATCCTTGGCGGCCTGAACGAGGGAGTTTGGCCGGCGGAGGCCGAAACCGACCCATGGCTCAACCGGCCGCAGCGCAAGTCGCTCGGGCTGCCGCTTCCCGAACGCCGCATTGGCCTTGCCGCGCACGATTTCGCCCAGGGCCTGGCATCCGGATCCGTCTACCTCACCTGGTCGAAGAAGATCGGCTCACAGCCCGCCGTGCCATCGCGCTGGGTGCTGCGGCTGATGGCCCTGCTCAAGGCGGCGGGCTGCGAAAACGCACTCGAGCCGAAGAACCCCTGGCTTGCATGGGTGAAAGGCCTCGACCCGGCTGGCGTCGCAACTCCGATTGCCCGGCCGCGGCCCAGACCCCCGGTCGCGGCCCGGCCCTGGAAGTTGAGCGTCACGGCCATCGACGAGCTGATCCGCGACCCCTACACCACCTTTGCCCGCCGCATCCTGAGGCTTGTTCCGCTCGAGCCGCTAGGTGCGGAGTACGGCGCGGCTGAACGCGGGCAGATGGTCCATAAAGTGCTCCACCGGTTCACCGCCCATTACCCGGGGCCGCTTCCGTCCGACGCCAGCTCACGCCTGCTCGAGGAGGCCCGAACGGTGTTCGCCGAAATGGGCGTGGACGAAGCAACCGCGGCTCTGTGGTGGCCGCAGATGCAGCGCATCGCGCACTGGTTCACCGACAGCGAGCGGCAGTGGCGCGAAACCGCGCGCGCCCAGCATGTGGAACGGGACGGGCGGATCGCGTTTCCGGTGAGCGGCCAGACCTTCGTGCTCACGGGCCGTGCCGACCGCATCGATGAACTGGGCGACGGCAAGTTGCGAATCATGGACTACAAGACCGGCGCCCTGCCGTCGTTCACCGACACCTCACGAGGATACAGCCCACAGCTTCTGATCGAGGCCCACATGGCCATGCAGGGCGGCTTTACCTGCCTTGCCGCCGCGCCCGTCGGCGAAGTACTCTATGTCCGGCTGTCGGGCGGCGATCCGGCTGGCGAGGTGAAACGTTACCCCGGCAATGTAGCAGTCGCCGCCGAAAAGACGGCTAGCGATCTCAAGAAGCTGCTGGACGGCTATGCTGATCCTGACACGCCCTACGAGGCCCGCGACTGGTCGCGCGATCCCGATCGCGCCGGCGATTATGGGCATCTTTCGCGGTGGCGCGAATGGGCCGCAGAGTCGGGCGGAGACTCGGGCGGGGACAGCACATGAACCGGCCCGATCCACGCGAGACCGCCAACCGCAACCAGGCGGTCGCCTCCGACCCCGACGCCTCCGTCTGGGTCTCGGCCCATGCCGGCTCGGGCAAGACCTACGTGCTGGTCAACCGGGTCATCCGGCTGATGCTGGCCGGCGTGCCGCCCGAGCGCATCCTGTGCCTGACCTATACCCGGGCGGCGGCGGCCGAGATGTCGCGGCGGCTGTTCGAGGTCTTGAGCAGCTGGATACCGCTCGATGATGAGGCACTGATCGAGCACATTCACAAGATCTCGGGCTATGCGACGTTTGGTGGTGAGCTCAAGGCGGCGCGACGCCTGTTCGCCCGGGCGCTTGAGACGCCGGGCGGGCTCAAGATCCAGACCATTCACGCCTTCTGCGAGCGCCTGCTGCAGCGCTTCCCGGTCGAGGCCGGCGTCGTGCCCGGTTTCACCGTCATGGACGAGATCGACGCGCGCGAGCTCTTGAGCGAGGTGCGCCGCGCAGTACTGGCCGAGGCGCGCAGGCAACAAGGACCCGCAGCAGCGGCGCTCGCCAAGGTCATCGCTTTCGCCGGCGACCAGCAGATTGAAGAGCTGATCAAGGAGCTGTTGTCGAAGCGCAGCGAGCTCAAGCGGCTCCTGAGCGACGAGGCTTTGCGCGACCGGGCCATAGAAAGCCTTGCCCAGTACCTCGGCGTAGGTACCGAGCTGAGCGAGGTGCGCGTGTGGGCGATGGCCGTTGAGGGCATGGATCGCGGCCGTTACGCCGCCGCCGCCGCGGCGCTGCTGGAGGCCAGCGGCGTTACCGATCCCGCCCGCGGCGAGGAGATCAAGGCAGCCCTGGCCGCCGCCGAGTCCGAGCAGATCTTTGCCATTCTCAAACGCGTGTTCCTCACTGCAGGCCAGCCGCGGAAGAAGCTTTGCACTGCAGCCACGGCACGCCAATATCCTGACGTCGACGAGCATCTGAGCGCCGAGTGTGCGCGGATCGTGGCGCTCGCCGAGATGGAGCGGGCGGTGAAAATCCGCGACGCCAGCGCGGCGCTGTTCAGGTTCGCCGACCACATCGTCGGGCGCTACGAAGGCGAGAAGCGCCGTCTCGGCCGCTATGACTATGACGACCTGATCAGCCATACGCTGTCGATGTTCAATGAACTCGAGCACGCCGCCTGGGTGCTCTACAAGCTCGATGGCGGGCTCGACCACATCCTCATCGACGAGGCCCAGGACACGAGCCCCGAACAGTGGCAGATCGTAAAGTTCCTGGCCGAGGATTTCTTCAGCGGCGAGGGCCAGCGCCCCGGCACAACACGCACGGTCTTTGCCGTGGGCGACCGCAAGCAGTCGATCTTCAGCTTCCAGGGCGCCGACCCGGACGGCTTCGACGACATGCGGCGGCATTTCGAGGCCAAGGTTCAAGGCGCGCGGCTGAAGTTCGAGACGGTGCGCCCCACGGTGTCGTTCCGCTCCACGCAAGTTGTCCTCGATGCCGTCGATGCGGTGTTTGCCGTCGCCGCCGCTGCCGAGGGCGTGACCGAGCCCGGCGTGCCCGCATCGCTCCACCAAGCGGTGCGCCAGGGCGATCCCGGGCTGGTGGAGATCTGGGACACCGAAAAGCCTGACGAGGTGGAAAGTGCCTCTCCGTGGCAGGCGGGCAGTGCCCGCGACAGCGCCGCCCATCCGCGCCTGAAGCTTGCCCGGCGGATTGCATCGACCATCCGCAGCTGGCTCGACAGAGGCGAGCCGCTCATCTCCGGCGGGCGGCCGATCCGGCCTGGCGACATCCTGATCCTGGTGCGCAGTCGCACGACCTTCATGGATGCCCTGGTGCGGGCGCTCAAGCAGCACGGCATAGAGGTGGCTGGTGCCGACCGTCTGGTGCTCACCCAGCATATCGCCATCGAGGACTTGCTGTCCCTTGCCCGCTTCACCCTCCTGCCCGACGACGATCTGACGCTGGCAAGCGTCCTCAAGGGGCCCCTTGTCGCCCGCGACGATGGCGCAGCCATAGACGACGACGATCTCTTTGCCCTCGCTCGTGACCGCGGCAGCGAGACGCTTTGGGCCAGGCTGCACGAGGCGGTTGCCAAGGGCGCCCCCTACGGCGCCGCGCTGGAGCGCCTGAAGCGCTGGCGTGCCGCATCCGACTTCATGCCGCCTTACGAGTTCTTCTCACAGGTCCTCACGGGCGATGGCGGCCGCCGCGCCATCATGAGCCGGCTGGGCGCCGAAGCGGGCGAGCCGCTCGACGCGTTCTTGTCGCTGGCGCTCGAATTCGCGCCCGGCCGGGCCGGCGCGCTGCATGCCTTCCTCTCAGCACTCGAAGACTCCGGTGCCGAAATCAAGCGCGACATGGACCAGGGCACCAACGAGGTGCGGATCATGACCGTACACGGTGCCAAGGGGCTCGAGGCCCCGATCGTGTTCCTGCCCGACACCTGCGATCCCCCGACGGGCATGCACGATCCCGCCATTCTGTTCGCTTCCGATGCGGCGGCGGCCGAGCGCATACCTGTGTGGCGGCTGAAAAAGGCGCTGGAGACGCCGCGCGTTGCGGCTTTGCGCGAGGCCCAGCGGCAGCGCGAGCTGCAGGAGTACAACCGGCTGCTCTACGTTGCCATGACCCGGGCCCGCGACCGGCTTTATGTCGGCGGCTGCCAGATGAGCAGGGATCTCAAGGACGGCTGCTGGTACGACTTCATCAGTCAGGCCCTGAGGCTGCAGGCGAAAGAAGTCCGCACGGCGGACGGGCAGACGGTCTGGCGCATCGAAAGCGACCGGGCCAGCCAGCAGGCCGGGGAGGAACGTGCACTTGAGCCGCCCATCGCCGCCGCCGCGCCTCCTGACTGGGCCTCGGCACAGCCACACTCGGAGCTCCCTGCCATGGGCTGGCTCATCGCCTCGCGCATCGACCACGAAGCATCAGGGCTCAAAGCCGGCGGCTCCGAGCGGGTGGCCTCGCCCCTTGACGGCTCCGAGGAGCATCGTTTCCGGCGCGGCCGGCTGATCCATCGCCTGCTGCAGGCTCTTCCCGACCTGGCCGAGGGGGACCGGGCTGCCGCCGGGCGGCGCTATCTCGATCGCGCCGGGCACGAGCTTTCAACCGATGAGCGCGACGCCATGCTCGGCGAAGTGCTGGCGATTCTCGCCAATCCGTCTTTCAAGTCTCTGTTTGCTCCCGGCAGCCTCGCCGAAGTGCCCGTGGCGGCGATGCTGGACCTTGAGAATTGCCGCTTCGGCCTGACAGGCCAGATCGACCGGCTGGTGGTGAACGAGGATGAGGTTCTGATCGCCGACTACAAGACCAACCGGCCGCCGCCCGCCACTCCTGAGGAGACCGATCCGCTCTACATCCGCCAGCTTGCCGCTTACCGGGCGGCCCTTGCCGGTCTCTATCCCGGTCGCCGGATCCGCTGTGTTCTGGTGTGGACCGACGGGCCGCGGCTTATGGAAATCCCGGCAGGCATGCTCCACGCCGCTCTGCAACTCGATGGGGGCAGGCCTGCATGAGGCAGGCAACGCGCGGCCTTGACCGGGGCACCGCCGCTTCCTAGGTTGCGGGCACCTGCACAGCAGCCGGCGCCTTCGCGGGCCGAGAACAAGAGGTACTTTATGGCGACGATGAAGGTTTCCGATGCCTCCTTTGACCAGGACGTGCTCAAGGCCGACAGCCCGGTGATTGTCGATTTCTGGGCCGAATGGTGTGCCCCGTGCAAGATGATCGGGCCGGCGCTTGAGGAGATCGCCAACGAGATGCAGGGCCGCATCAAGGTCGCCAAGCTCAATATCGACGAGAACCCGTCCGTCCCGTCGCGCTATGGCATCCGCGGCATTCCCACCCTCATGCTGTTCGCCGGCGGCGAGGTGAAGGCCACTCAGGTCGGCGCCAATCCCAAGGGCAAGATCGTCGAGTGGATCGAGCGCTCGATCTGAAGTCGCTGGCCATCTTTGTCATTCTCCAGCGGGCCGAAGCCGAGACCGTGGCATCAACATTCACGAGTGGCATCAGGGCTCTCCCGGCGCCTTGGCGGTGATGGTGAGCGCGTGCACGCGGGCCGCCAATTCATCGGCCAATGCGCCGTTCACCATGCGGTGGCGCTCGATTCGGCTCTTGCCCTCGAAGTGCTTCGACACCAGTTTGACCGAGAAGTGGGTCTCCCCTTCCGGGCGCGCCCCGGCATGACCGGCATGGGCTTCGGACTGGTCCTCGACCAGCAGTTGATCGGGGGCGAAGGCCGCCATTAACTTGGAAACGATTCGGCTACCGACTGGTCCAAGACTCATGAACGTGAGTTCCTTTGATGCTATGATGGGTATTTCCGGCGGCCGATGCGCGGCTGCGCCAGTGAAGCTTGCCAGTGACGCTTGACCTTTGATGAAGCTCGATTCGACATATTTCGATCGCATCCGCATCAAGCCGGAGAAGGGTCGCTCCCATGACAGCCTGCCGGGTTGCGACTGGCCGGGATGCTCCGAGTACGGGCGCTATCCGGCACCGAAGGGCCGCGATCACGAGGGCGAGTACCATCGCTTCTGCCTCGACCATGTACGCAGCTACAACAAGAGCTACAACTATTTCGCCGGGATGAGCGATACCGACGTGCTCACCTGGCAGCGTCACGCGGTGACCGGTCACCGGCCCACCTGGCCCCTGGGGCAGAATTGCGCGAGCCACAACGGGCGACACCATGACACCGACGCCGGAGTGGGTCAGCGCGCTGGGGAAAAACGCGTCCACGATCCGTTCGACGTGCTTGGTGGCGGGCCTGATCGCAACGGCTCGGCACGGGGACCGGCGCGGACGCTGCGGCCGGTGCGCAACTCAGACCTCAAGTCGCTGCATAGCCTGGGCCTTGACGAAACCGCCACCTCCGACCAAGTGAAGACCCGATACAAGACGCTGGTGAAGCGACTGCATCCCGACGCCAATGGCGGCAGTCGCGCCAATGAGGACAAGCTCAGAGAGATCATCCAGGCGTATGGCCGGCTCCGAGAGACCGGCTTCTGCTGAAGTGGGAGAGCCTCAAGCGTGTCCGCCGAGCTTGCTGGCAGTACTCCTGAAAGCTAAAACGGCTCACCCGCACATCCCGTTACCGGCTCGTTTCGGGCGAGACCCAAGGAACTGAAGACACGGCCAATGAACCTGCATATGAACGGAGACTCTCCCGGTTTGCCCGACCTCAAGGTCTCGGTGCGCCAGCTGTTCGGTTTCGAGAGCGCGCTGGAGGTGCCGGCCTATTCGCAGCCGAGCGAGCATGTGCCTGATTTCGATGAGGACTACGTGTTCAACCGGGAGACCACGCTGGCCATCCTGGCGGGCTTTGCCTACAACCGCAGGGTCATGATCACCGGCTATCATGGCACCGGCAAGTCGACCCATATCGAACAGGTCGCAGCCCGCCTCAACTGGCCGTGCGTGCGCGTCAACCTCGACAGCCATATCAGCCGCATCGATCTCGTCGGCAAGGACGCCATCGTGCTTGAAGGCGGCAAGCAGGTGACCCAGTTCCGCGAGGGCATCCTGCCGTGGGCGATCCAGAACAATGTCGCGCTGGTGTTCGATGAGTACGATGCCGGGCGGCCTGACGTCATGTTCGTGATCCAGCGGGTGCTGGAGGTGCAGGGCAAGCTCACGCTGCTCGACCAGAACCGGGTGATCCGGCCGCATCCGGCATTCCGGCTGTTCTCGACTGCCAATACCGTGGGGCTTGGCGATACCAGCGGGCTTTACCACGGCACCCAGCAGATCAACCAGGGCCAGATGGACCGTTGGTCGATCGTAGTGTCGCTGAACTATCTGCCCCATGCCCAGGAAGCGGCGATCGTGCTGGCCAAGTCCAAGAGCTACGATACCGATCAGGGCCGCAAGACCATCTCCAACATGGTCCGGGTCGCCGATCTCACGCGCAATGCCTTCGTCAATGGCGACTTGTCGACCGTGATGAGCCCGCGCACCGTCATGACCTGGGCACAGAATGCCGAGATTTTCGACGATCTGGGCTTTGCCTTCCGGGTGACCTTCCTCAACAAGTGCGATGAGCTCGAGCGCGGCCTGGTGGCGGAATTCTACCAGCGCTGCTTCGGCGAAGAGCTGCCCGAATCGACGGCCCATGTGGGGCTTAGCTGACGTGATGTCCAATGCCAGGAGATCGTGAGGGGCCGGCCGGGGCGTTCAAGCGGGCCCTGACGCTGGCCATGAAGGCTATTTCCGGCGAGCCCGATCTGGCTGTGAGCTTCAGCGGCGATTCGCCGGCGCTGTCGGGCAAGAAGGCCCGCCTGCCTCAGGTCGGGCATGCTCCCGATGCCACCGAGATCGCCGTCACGCGCGGTGTCGCTGATGCCTTCTCGCTCAGGCTTGCCAACCATGACGATGCGCTCCATGCCCGCTATCGCCCGCCGGGCAAGCTCGCCCGCTCGGTGTTCGAGGCGGTCGAACAGGCGCGCGTGGAGGCCATCGGCTCCAACAATCTGCCCGGCATGGCGCAAAACCTGTCGGCCATGCTCGACCAGCGCTACAAGCGCCGCGCCGCCTTGCCGCCGGGAGACGCCAAGGATGCGCCGCTCGAAGACGCCATTGCCCTGCTGGTGCGCGAGAAGCTGACCGGCGCCCAGCCGCCGAAGGCGGCCGCGGCACTGGTCGACCTGTGGCGGCCGTGGATCGAGGACAAAGCCAAACTCCATCTCGACTCGCTCGGCGAGGCGATCAATGACCAGCAGCGCTTCGCGCGCATGTCGCGCGACCTCATCGCCGCCCTCGACATGGCCGACGAGCTTGGCGACGACCCCGACGAGTCCGAGGAGTCGGAGGACGACCAGGAGCAGGGCGAAGGCCAGTCGCAGGACCAGGAGCAGGGCGACCAGCAGGAGCAGACGGCGTCGTCCGAGGACATGCAGGAGGGCGAGGGCGACACCGACGACAGCCTCGACGACGCCGCCGAGCTTGATGTCGATCAGTCGCCCGACGATACGGACCCGGAAGACGCCCCCCAGGGCGACAAGCCATGGCGGCCGCAGCTTCCCTTCTCCAACATGTCGCGCGAGGACTTCTACAGCGTGTTCACCAGCCAGTTCGACGAGGAAGTGAACGCCGACGATCTGTGCGACCATGAAGAGCTCACACGGCTCCGGAACTATCTCGACAAGCAGCTGTCCAATCTGCAGGGCGTCGTGGCGAGACTCGCCAACCGGCTGCAGCGCCGGCTGATGGCGCAGCAGAACCGGTCGTGGGACTTCGATTTGGAGGAAGGCGTGCTCGATGCTGCGCGGCTGTCGCGGGTGGTCACCGATCCGCTCCATCCGCTGTCGTTCAAGGTCGAAACGGAGACCCGCTTCCGCGACACCGTGGTGACGTTGCTGCTCGACAATTCCGGGTCGATGCGCGGCCGGCCGATCACGGTGGCTGCAACCTGCGCCGACATCCTGGCGCGCACGCTTGAGCGCTGCGGTGTCAAGGTGGAGATCTTGGGCTTCACCACGCGGGCCTGGAAGGGCGGCCAGTCGCGGGAGAAGTGGCTGGCCGGCGGCAAGCCCGCCAGCCCCGGCCGCCTCAACGACCTGCGCCACATCGTCTATAAGTCGGCGGATGTGCCGTGGCGGCGGGCGAGGCGCAATCTCGGGCTGATGATGCGCGAGGGCCTGCTCAAGGAGAACATCGACGGCGAGGCCCTGATCTGGGCCCACAACCGCCTGCTCGGCCGGCCGGAAGCGCGGCGCATCATGATGGTGATTTCCGACGGCGCGCCGGTCGACGATTCCACCTTGTCGGTCAACTCAGGAAACTACCTAGAGCGTCACCTGCGCCAGGTCATCACCGAGGTCGAGACCCGCTCTCCTGTCGAGCTGATCGCCATCGGCATCGGCCACGACGTCACCCGCTACTACAAGCGCGCCGTCACCATCGTTGACGCCGAGGAACTCGGCGGGGCGATGACCGACAAGCTGGCCGAACTGTTCGACGAGCACGCCAAGGACGAGGCGCGCCGTGAGGCGACACGTGGTGGTCTGCGACGCGCGAGCTAGTCTAGCATTGCCGGCGAGCACAAGTGCCGAGGAAGGAGATTCAGGCCGCCTCGGCCGAGGCGGTGAGGCGCTTCTCGATCTGCCGCTTCACCCGGCGCGCCTTCACCGATAGTTCCTCGTCGCGCGCCTTGATGAGAAAGGCATCGAGGCCGCCACGATGCTCGACCGACTTGAGCGCCCGGGCGCTGACTCTGAAACTGTAGCTCTGGCCCATGGCATCGGACATGAGATGCACGGCGCACAGATTGGGCAGAAAGCGCCGCTTTGACTTGTTGTTGGCGTGGCTCACATTGTGCCCGCTCAGCACTGCCTTGCCGGTGAGTTCGCAACGACGCGCCATCGATCTGCTCCGAAACACTGCCGGCCGGACTGAACGCCGCCAGCGAAAACCACCAAGCCGGAAAACCTCCTGGGCTCCGGCGGATCGGGCCGCTTCTATAGGAGACGGGCCCGGTGTCCGTCAAGCCGGCGGGGCAAGCGCTTTGCATCGGCTCCGGTCAATGAAAGTTGCTCCAACCGATTGGCAATGCCAATGTGCAGCCCCCATCGCATGGAGTTGAAGCATGGCGCCTGACCGATTGCCGTTCCCGCTGGCCGAATACGAGGCGCGGATTGCCCGAACCCGCAGCGCCATGGCGGCGCGCGGCCTCGACCTGGTGATCACCTCCGACCCCTCCAACATGGCCTGGCTCACCGGCTATGACGGCTGGTCGTTCTATGTCCACCAGGCGGTGCTGCTGGCCATGGAGGGCGAGCCGGTGTGGTGGGGCCGGCGCATGGACGGTTTCGGCGCGCGCCGCACCGCCTTCATGGACGAGGCCAACATCTCCGGCTACCCCGACGACTACGTCCAGTCGGCCGTGCGCCATCCCATGGAGCACATGGCGCGCCTCATCGCCGAGCGTCGGCTGGACGGGGCCCGGATCGGCGTCGAGATGGACAATTACTGGTTCACCGCGGCGGCTTTCGAGGTGCTCAAAAGTGAGCTTCCCAATGCCCGTTTTGTCGATGCCACGGCGCTCGTCAACTGGCAGCGGGCGGTGAAGAGCGACAACGAGATCGAGTTCATGCGCCGGGCGGGGCGGATGGTGGAGCGCATGTACGAGGCAGTATTCGAGCTGATCGAGCCGGGCCTGCCCAAGAACAGGCTGGTGGCCGAGATCTACCGCATCGCCATCGAAGGCGCCGACGGCCACTGGGGCGACTATCCGGCCATCGTGCCGATGATGGGCTCAGGGCTCGACGCCACCGCGCCGCATCTGACCTGGGACGACCAGCCGTTCCGGGAAAACGAAGGCACGTTCTTCGAGCTTGCCGGCTGCTACCGGCGCTATCACTGTCCGCTGTCGCGTACCGTGTTCCTGGGAACCATGCCCGACAAGTATCGTGCAGCCGAGCAGGCGGTGCTGGCGGCGAGCGAGGCCGCCCTCGCCAAGGCCCGGCCCGGCAATAGCTGCGATGACGTGGCGGTGGCGTTCTTCGACACGCTGAAAAAGCACGGGTTCGAGAAGGATTCCCGTACCGGCTATCCCATCGGCCTGTCCTATCCGCCCGACTGGGGCGAGCGCACTTTCAGTCTGCGCCGCGGCGACCTGACGGTGCTGCAGGAGAACATGACGGTTCACTTCATGCCCGCGTTATGGCTCGACGACGGCGGCATCGAGCTGTCGGAATCGATCGTCATCGGCGCCAATGGCCCCGAAATGCTCTCCAAGGTGCCGAGGAAGGTGGTGGTGAAGGAGTGAGCGGCGTTTCCCTCGGGTGTGTGGTCGATCCGCGCGTCGGTGAGGGGAGCCGATGCCCACAACAGGAGCATCAGTGATGTCGGCTGCCGACAGCGTCTTCGCCGGATCGATCCCGGAATTTTACGACACCCACATGGTGCCGCTCATCTTCGAGCCATTTGCATCGGATCTGGCGCGCCGGGTCGCACAAACGGCTCCCGCGCAGGTTCTCGAAACGGCAGCTGGAACCGGCGTCCTGACGCGCGCACTTGCCCCGCTTCTCGCCAAGAGCGCGCGTTACACCGTCAGCGATCTGAACCAGCCGATGCTCGAAAGAGCCGCCAGCCGGCAAGGCGCCGACCAACGCATCGTCTGGAGGCAGGCCGATGCCCTCCAGTTGCCGTTCGAAGACGACTGCTTCGATACGG
>CAYWVA010000007.1:0-10033 GCA_964461545.1 uncultured Rhizobiaceae bacterium
TAGAGGATGTCGAGCACGAACACCGTGATCGCCAGCAGATAGGCGAAGATGACCACCGAGCCGATGATGACGGGCGTGTCTCGGAAGCCGATGGCCTGGAACAGCAAGGTGCCGAGCCCCGGCCAGTTGAACACCTGCTCCAGAATGATCGCCCCGCTCCACAGCCCGATCAGCATCAGGGCAAAGCTGGTGATGATCGGCGACAGGGTGGGGCGCAGGATGTAGCGCCGCTCGATGAGGCGCGACGGCAGCCCCTTGGCGCGCGCCATCTCGACATAGTCCTCGCTGGAATGGATCAGGAAGAAAGTGCGCCAGGAGTAGATGGAGATGAAGATCGTGGAGATGAACATGGCGGTCACCGGCAGGGCCATGTGTCTGAGCACGCTTGCCGCATAAGCCAGTGTCCCTTCCGGCGGGGGGATGTCGACAAGGCCGCCCGGCGGCAGGATCGGAATGAGAAATGCGAAGAACAGGATCAGGAAAATGCCGTAGAACCACCCCGGGGCGGCCGAGCTTGGGGCCAGCGCGATCACCGACCTGTCGAGCCCGCTGCCGTAGCGCCGCGACAGCGTCAGGGCGACGAACACGGAGGTGAAAAAGATGATGAAGTTGGCGGTGCCGAACAGCAGAAGCGTAGCCGGCAGACGCTCGACGATGATCCAGTAGACGTCGCGCGCGCCGCGGTCGGAGTGCATGTGCTCGGCCCGGCCGAGATTGAGCCGCATGGCCTGGTTGAGGTAGTCGAAGCTGCGCCACACGAACGGCTGGTCGAGGCGCAGCCGCTCGACGTCGAGCTGCACCCGCCGCTCGATCAGCTCGTTGCGCTCTCCTGTCGTCAGGTCGAAAAAGGCCGGATCCGCCCTCACCTGCTCAGCGGCGGTGGAGCGGATCTGCACCAGGCGCAACTCATCCACCAGGCCGCCCATGTTGGCAATGAGGATGGTCAGGTAGACGCCGACCAGCACGGTCAGGAACAGCGCCAACACGCGCTTGACCGTGAACGCCACCATGCGCCTGAAATCGCGCCAGTACCCGTGGCTGCTCACCGCTGTGTGGGCGGGGGCGGCCATGCTCCTTTTCGCCCGCTACGGACGGGCGCCCACCGCCCAGGACGGGACGGTGGCGAAGACGTGCGAGGCGAAGGAGGGCAGCGCCACCCGGTGCGAGGTGACCGCCACCTCCAAACTATTGGCACCGACGCCAAGGCCAGCCAATTCAACCGGGGTGAGCCGGATGGTATACTGCCCGTCAGCCATTCGCTCGGCATCGCCTTGCTGCACCAGCTCACCGGTGCCGTCAAACAGCATGTACTGGACCGCGTCGAGCGCCTCTTCCGGGTAGGGCTCGCCCTCAAAAGTGACCCGCAGTGCGAACTCGACTGTTCGGTCGGCCGGCACGATCATCGGCCCGTCGAGAACCAGTTCGGGGATCTCCGGTGTGGTGAAGCGCAGCCACTTGTCACTTGCGTCGGGGAAATCCTCATAGCGGCGCAGCACCAGGACGCGCTCCACCGGGTGGACCGCGTGCAGGTAGAAGGGCCCGTCGCCGACCCAGAAATGGCCTCGCTCGGCGCGCCACCGGCTCAGCGCGCTGTAGCGTTCGGCCGCTTCGCCCTGGCGCAGCAGGTCGCCAAGGACCTCCACATAGGGCACGGCTTGCGCCTGCTCGACGGCCTCGAGGTGGCGGTCGAAGATGGCAAGCGTCGGTCCGGCGACAAAGTTCATCCAGTCCACCCCCATGCGGTCCGACTTGTTGGAGGAAAACGCAAGCTCGCCGGAGTGTTCCGCCCGGATGCCCAGCGCCAGCGTATGCCACGGCACCACCGAAGGCGTACGTACCGCCACTATCATCTCGGCGTCGGGATAGATCTGGTCGCTGTAGATCTCCACGATCAGCGGGTCTTGGGAGATGATCCGCCAGCCGCGGAAATGGCGCTGGAACACCTCGAAGGTCGGCACATGGGCCGGATCGAACAGCCGGCTCGCTTCATCGGCCCTTTCGAAGGCCAAAATCCACGGCAGCACCATGTCGGCAAGAGAGATTTGCGATCCATCGTGCCAGCGGCGCTCCAGATAGCCGGCCTCATAGTGCGCCACGGTGCGGGTGCGCGCTGTCATGCCTTGCGGGTGCTTCTCGCCCACGGTGACGAATCGGCGCTCGGCACTGTTCCAGTCTATCCAGGTATCGGGCGGAACCGCGATCTCAGGCGCGCGCTCCAGGGTAAGCCAGTCGTGGGTGCGGCCGACCGGGACATCGTCGACAACCGTGACCTCGGCGAAAGCGATGCGCTGCGGCCAGTACAGGCCGGTGAACGGATCGGGGAGCAGCTCGGTGTCGCCAAGCGCCCGGATGACCAGGGTATCGAACAGCCAGTTGCTGCCGGCCAACGGGTTCCACGGTTCGGTCAGCACGCTGGGGGAGGCGAACACGATGTTCCCGCCGAGCTGGTCGCGGAACCGGATGGTGTAGGGCCACAGCCATGACCCGGCCACCCCACCCGCCAAGTCGACCGCCAGCTCGACCTGCTCGGCACGCGGCCAGACATTGAGCTGATCCACCACCCACACGCGTACCGAGTCGACCATCGACAGCTCAAGCGCCCGCGCCATCATCTCCTGGCGCTCCTGCCAGGTAGCGTAATCCCGGCGCTGCAGACGATCGGCGACCTCGTCGAATTCGGGCTCGGGCGTATAGATCTGCCACAGCGGTTCGGGGCGGCCGCGGGGTGTGTAATAATAGCTGAAGTTCTCGGCCTGATCGCGATTGATGACGGTGGCAATCCAGCCACCGGTATAGATATGCCAGCGTCCCGCATGGGGGTCGCCGGCGATCCAGATGCGCGAAGCCTCCTCGGCCGTGCGGTAGTGCCGCTCGGCCATGAAGCCGAGGTCTTCCATAAGGCTGGCCACGTAGTCGCCGACCCGCTGGCGGGCGTCCTCGGTGCGGATCAGCACCGTGACCCGCACCGGCTCGCCCTGATACAGCCAACGGCCGCCGGAGAACTCCGCGCCCAGTTTTTCCATCTCGCCGGCAATGACGCGGCGGGCCCGCTCCGGATCGTGCTGGTAACGCAGCTCCAGGGCGCGCGCCACGTCGGCAAGCCGCGCATAGTCGGGAAACGCCGTGGTCAACGCCAGGAAGCGCGGCACCGCAAGGCCGCCGTAGAGCTCCTCGGCAACATAGCGGCGATTGATCAGCCAGTTGAGCGCCTCGCGCACCTCGCGCACATGGAACGGGTTGAGTTCGCCAGTGGCAAAAAGCGGGCCCGCCGGATTGATCGAAAGCTCCACGGAAGACCCGTAGGACACGTCGAGTGCGGCACGCTCGGAGTCGCGCAGCCGCTGGAACACCGTCGGGTTCCCCACGCCCTGGGCAAAGACATGGTGGGAGCCGGTTTCGATCAGCCCGGCGACCTTGCCGACATCGGGCTCCTGGGTGAAGACGATCTGATCGACCAGAGCACCCCGGCGCTGCGAGGCATCGACAGTTGCGGACTGGGCGCCTCCCGCCTCCGTCGACTGCCCAAAGGCCGGAGATGCAGGTCGCACAAGAACGGACGCCGCAAACGTGGCGGCGACCAGCGCGGCGACCATGAATGCAGCCTTTGTTGTCATCGCGGCTAGGAATCTCGTCTGCGGAGTGAACCAGTGTCAAGGGGCGATGGCAAAACACAATCGCATTGCACGGCATGACCGGAGGCGATGCCCCGCGCCTTGCCGCCCCGTCGCGCCGATGCTAAGTCCCCTGACGCCGTCGCTGGGCGGCCAACGCCAGGGAGAGGCCGGGATTGGAATGACCGCGAGCAGTCCCAACCAACTCGACGAACTGCTTGCCTCGTCAGAGCTGGCGAAAGCCCTTGAGCACGAGAACTTCAAACATTTCCTGGACCATCTTCCGATAGCCATCGTCATTTCCAAGCTCGTTTGCGCCGAGCAGCGTATCGTCTATGCCAACCTCGCGTTTGAGAAGCTGACCGGCATCCCGGCAGATCAGGCGACAGGCAAGGATTGGTCCATCCTCGATCGCTACTGCGCCGTGGACGATCCGGACCTTGGGCTGAGCCAGGCGATCGTTTCGGGCGAGGATTTCATCGGCTCGTTTACATCACGCGAACCCGGCGATCAGCCGGTTCGCATCGATGCCTCCACGACAATGATTCAGCGCGAGGGAGAGTCGGAAAATTTCCGCCTTGCCGCACTCGTCGATGTTTCCCAGCGCGACCACGGCGTGCGCGAGGAGTTCGAAAAAACCCTGCGAGACCGGGATGTTCTGCTGAAAGAGCTGCAGCATCGCGTGAAGAACAGCCTGCAGATCATCACCGCCTTGGTTCGGCTCGAGGGCCGCGGCGTCGGCGACGTCGAGAAAGCCAGGTTCAACAGCGTGGCGGCGCGCATCGAAGCGCTGGGCATTCTCTATCACGCCCTGTCCACCGCCCCGGCGCCGCGCGAAATCGATCTCGGCAGCTATTTGAGCCAGGTGGCATCCGCGGTGCTGCGCAGCCACGCCGAGGACGGTATTCAACTCACCCTTCAGGTCGAGAACTGTCCGACCACCGTCAACATCGCCATGCCCGTCGGTCTGGTGGTCAACGAGGCGATGACCAATGCCTTGAAATACGCCTTTCAGGGACGCCACGAGGGCACGATCACCCTGCAGTGTCTGCGCAGCGATGCCGGCTATGCCATCGAGATCACGGATGATGGCATTGGCTTGCCGGAGGGAACGCCATGGCCGCCTCCTGGCAGGATCAGCGCTCTCATCGTCCAGTCGCTGCATGAAAACACCCAGGCGCGGGTCGAAGTCGATTCGCATCCCGGCGAAGGGACGAGGATCCGTTTCACCGTGCCGATAGACGGCTAGTGGCCGACGACCGCCAGGGTATGATTGATGAGCGTTGGGTTCGTCTTTCCGGGTCAGGGTAGCCAGCAGGTCGGCATGGGTCGCGCCCTGGCCGAGTCCTTTGGCGTGGCCCGGGCCGTGTTCGACGAGGTCGATGCCGCCCTTGGCCAGAAGCTCTCCGCGCTGATGTGGGAGGGGCCTGAGGACGAACTTGTCCTGACGGAGAACGCCCAGCCGGCGCTCATGGCGGTGTCGCTGGCGGTGGCGAGGGTGATCGAGGCCGAGCATGGAATCTCCGTGACCGCGGCGGCCTACATCGCCGGCCATTCGCTCGGCGAGTATTCCGCGCTTGCCGCGGCGGGAGCCTTCAAGCTGGCCGATGCGGCACGGCTGCTGAAGCTGCGCGGTCAGGCGATGCAGCGGGCCACCCCGGTGGGAACCGGAGCCATGGCGGCGCTGATCGGGCTCGACTACGAAACAGCCTCTGGGATCGCGCGCGTTGCTGCCGCCGGCGAGATCTGCCAGGTGGCCAACGACAATGCCCCTGGCCAGGTGGTCGTTTCCGGCCACCGCAGCGCGGTGGAGCGGGCGATCGAGATCGCCAAGTCGAAAGGCGCCCGGCGCGCCATGCTGTTGTCGGTCAGCGCCCCGTTCCACTGCACCTTGATGCAGCCGGCAGCCGAAGTGATGGCCGCAGCCTTGGGCAAGGTCGACATGCAGCCGCCCGAAGTGCCCCTGGTTGCCAATGTCACGACGCGGCCGCTGACCGATCCCGCGGCCATTCGCACCAGCCTGGTGCGGCAGGTCACCGCAACCGTCCGCTGGCGCGAGTGCATCGGGTTCATGGCCGGCGAAGGGGTGCAGTTGTTTGCCGAGTTGGGCAGCGGCAAGGTGCTGTCCGGGCTTGCCAGGCGGATTGCACCTGACGTCACCGCGGTGGCCGCCGGGACGCCGGAGGAGATTGCCGCACTGGCCCGCCTGATTTCCACAGCGGGGCCATGATATGTTCGATCTCTCGGGCAAATGCGCACTGGTGACAGGCGCCAGCGGCGGCATCGGCGAGGCGATCGCCCGCGCCCTTCACGCCCAGGGCGCGGGCGTAGCGATCTCGGGCACGCGCGCGTCCGTGCTTGAGAAACTGGCCGGGGAGCTTTCAGGCACCGTCCACGTGCTGCCGTGCGACCTGTCAATGGCCGAAGAGGTGGAAAAACTCGTTCCCGCAGCCGAGGCCGCCCTCGGCAGGCTCGACATTCTGGTGAACAATGCCGGAATCACCAGGGACAACCTCGCCATGCGCATGAAGGACGATGAGTGGCACAGCGTCATCGAGGTCAATCTCACCGCTGCGTTTCGCCTGGCGCGCGCCGCCATGCGCCCCATGATGCGGCGGCGCTTCGGGCGGATAATCTCGATTACCTCGGTGGTGGGCGTCACCGGAAATGCCGGACAGGCCAACTATGCCGCGGCCAAGGCCGGGATGATCGGCATGACCAAGGCGCTGGCACAAGAGCTCGCCTCGCGCGCCATAACCGTCAACTGCGTCGCCCCGGGCTTTATCGAGACAGCGATGACGGGCGGGCTCGACGAAAAGCAGCGCGCCCAGATCCTTGCCGCCGTGCCGGCCGGGCGACTAGGCCAGCCGGCAGAGATCGCCGCGGCCGTGGTCTATCTGGCCAGCGATGAGGCCGGTTACGTGAACGGCCATACCTTGCATGTGAACGGCGGTATGGCCATGATCTGAGCCGGCCATGGCGACCAGCTGTGGCGCAGTTTTCACGGCAACAGAATGGCTCTTTGTGTGCCCAGGGGTTCTGTGATAGGAAGCCCGGGTCTTAGAGGGGACGGAAAGACACTTGACCGGCAGCAACGGCAGGTCGACCGTTATGCCAGGCACGGTAGGTAGTCAGGCGGGCAGGCTGGCTTTCCGGCGGTCGCAACGGTAATCCGGACTAAACAGGAACGAGGTAAGCAAGACATGAGCACTGTTGCTGAGCGGGTCAAGAAGATCGTCGTAGAGCACCTTGGGGTGGATGCCGACAAGGTCGTGCCGGAGGCCAGCTTTATCGACGATCTGGGTGCGGACAGCCTCGACACCGTTGAGCTCGTGATGGCCTTCGAAGAGGAATTCAGCATCGAGATTCCCGACGACGCGGCTGAGACCATTCAGACCGTCGGCGACGCCGTCAACTTCATTGAGAAGAACACGACATAAGCCCAACCGCGCGTGCAGCGGTTGTGTTGAAATTCGAAGGGCGGGGGCGGGATCTGGCGATCCTGTCGCCCGTTTTGTTATGTAAGCGGCCTATGGACACGGGGCCGCTGCTAACGTGGCTAAACGCAAGAGGCATGATCGCATGCGACGCGTTGTTGTGACCGGCCTCGGCCTGGTGACGCCGCTGGCGACAGGGGTCGAGGAGACCTGGTCAAGGATCCTGGCGGGCCAATCGGGCGCCGGCCCGATCACCCGGTTCGACGCCTCAAACATGGCCTGCCGGGTGGCCTGCGAGGTCAAGCGAGGCGACGGCACCAACGGCACCTTCAATGCCGACCAATGGATGGATCCTAAGGACCAGCGCCGCTACGACGACTTCATTCTCTACGCGGTTGCCGCCAGCGCACAGGCTATCCGTGACAGCGGCTGGCAGGCGCGCACCGACGAGGAGCAGTGCCGCACCGGCGTGCTCGTGGGCTCCGGCATCGGCGGCTTGCCGTCGATCGAAGCGACGTCGATCTTGCTCAAGGAGAAGGGACCGCGCCGGGTGAGCCCGTTCTTCATTCCAGGCAGCCTGATCAATCTTGCCTCGGGGCTGATCTCGATCCTGCACCACTGCCGGGGACCGAACCACGCGGTGGTCACCGCCTGCTCGACCGGGGCTCATTCGATCGGCGATGCCGGCCGGATGGTGGCGCTGGATGATGCTGACGTGATGATCGCCGGCGGCACCGAAGCGGCGATCAGCCCGCTCGGGATCGCCGGGTTCGTCGCCTGCAGGGCGCTGTCCACCAAATTCAACGACCGTCCGGAGCAGGCGTCGCGGCCGTACGACCGAGATCGTGACGGCTTTGTCATGGGGGAAGGCGCTGGAGTTGTAATCCTGGAGGAGCTTGAGCATGCCAAGGCGCGCGGCGCGCGCATCTATGCTGAGCTCACGGGCTACGGCCTGTCGGGCGATGCCTTCCACATCACCGCCCCGGCCGAGTCCGGCGATGGCGCGTTCCGCTGCATGCAAGCCGCCATGAAGCGCAGCGGGATCTCGGCCCACGATCTCGACTACGTCAATGCCCACGGCACGTCCACGCCGCTCGGCGACGAGATCGAGCTCAAGGCGGTGGAGCGGCTGATGGGCAACAAGGCATCGGGCCTCGCCATGTCCTCCACCAAGTCGGCCACCGGTCATCTGCTCGGCGCCGCCGGCGCCGTGGAGGCCATCTTTACGCTGCTTGCCATGCGCGACAACGTGGCCCCGCCGACCATCAATCTCGACAATCCCTCGGTCGAAACCGAGATCGATCTCGTGGCCCACAAGCCGAAGCACAAACCGATCAACACAGTTCTGTCCAATTCATTTGGTTTCGGTGGCACCAACGCGTCGCTGATTTTTCAGCGTTACGCCGCGTGAGGGAGCCGCCATTGCGCAGAACGCCGCTCCGCCAGGACAACAGCAGGCGCCCAGCGCCGACACACGGCAGTCCAGTGCCGGGCCCGCGCCGGCGCCGGTCGTCTTTCAGGCGGGTTGTCCTGTCGCTGCTGGTGATGATGCTTTTCGCCGTCGCCGGGGCCGGCACGGCCGCCCTGTGGGGCTTGAAGGCCGTCCAGTCGCCGGGCCCCTTGAGCCAGCCCACCAATGTCGTCATCGAACTCGGCCAGAGCACGCCGGATATCGCCGTCCTGCTGGAGCAGATGGGCGTGATCTCCGACCACCGGCTGTTTGTCCTCGCCACTTATCTCACCCGCTCAAGCGGCGGAGACCTCAAGGCCGGCGAATATGAACTTCCCGCCCGGGCCAGCCTTGCCCAGGTCTTGTCCATCATCCGATCGGGGCGCGCCACGGTCCACAGGATTACCGTTCCGGAAGGTTGGACGAGTACCCAGGTGGTGGAGCGCGTCAACGCCCACCCGGCACTGAGCGGAACGATTACCGAGATTCCGCCCGAAGGCAGCCTTCTGCCCGACACCTATGTGTTCCAGCGCGGGCTGGAGCGCGAGGTGCTTCTTGCCCGCATGCGCGATGCCCAAGCAAGACTTCTGGAGGAGCTGTGGGGGCAGCGCGATCCCGATCTACCGATCCGTTCCAAAGAGGAGGCGCTTATCCTCGCCTCGATCGTGGAGAAGGAGACCGCAGTGGCCGAAGAGCGCCATCAGGTTGCGGCCGTCTTCATGAACCGGCTGCGCAAGAACATGCGCCTGCAATCGGACCCCACCATCATCTACGGTATCGTCGGCGGTCAGGGCCGTCTTGACAGGCCCATACGCCGGAGCGACATCTCCGAGGCAACGCCCTACAACACCTACCGCATCAACGGCTTGCCGCCCACCCCGATCGCCAACCCGGGTCGCGAGGCGATCGCCGCCGTGTTGCAGCCGGATTCCACCGATCATCTCTACTTTGTTGCCGACGGCACCGGCGGTCACGCGTTTGCCAGGACGCTTGACGAGCATAATGAGAATGTACGGCGCTGGCGCCGCCTCGAGCAGGCGGCCCGTGAGGCGCGCCAATCGGAAGAAGGCGAGACCCCCACGCCGGCGGCCGCCGTGGCCGAGGACCCCCCTGCGGCGGACAATGAGGAACTGACCGGCTCCCTGGAGGCCCCCGACGCCCCGGAAACCGAGGCCGTGGCGGCCGTCATGGCCGTGGAGCCCGCCGATCCGCCCCCGGCTGCTGGCGTAGCCAATGAAACCGATGCGACGGGCGGCGAGGAGTCCGACGGGGCCGCGGCGGAAGCGCCAGCCGAGCCCGAGCCGATTGACACGACCGATGAGCTGCGAGCGGCATTCGCCGGGGCGGCCGCCGTTCCGCTACCCAAGCCCGAGATTATCGCCCCGGTTGTGACGGTCACCGACCGGCCGGTACCGATCCCCAAGCCCAAGCCGGAGCGCAATTAGAGTACCATTTGCCCGCATCGCCGCGGCGCGCCCTTACCGCTCGTTCTCGCCTCCGGGTGCGGCCGTCGGCGGCCCGAACACAGGCTCGGG
>CAYWVA010000007.1:10133-28146 GCA_964461545.1 uncultured Rhizobiaceae bacterium
ACCGCTCGTTCTCGCCTCCGGGTGCGGCCGTCGGCGGCCCGAACACAGGCTCGGGCGCGACCACAGTGAAACATCCCCAATATTTCTGGACCCCGCTCTTGTCGAGGCATGCGGGGGATGGCCCCGCGATGCGGCCAACCGCGCCCGGATGTCGCAACCGCCCCATCGCGGCTTCGGGGCTGGTCAGGAATCGACGATTCCCCGGTTTGCCGGATTGCCTTGCTATTCGGCGCCGCGGCAGGCATTTTCGCCCGGGCTGCACGGTAGACGTTCAAGCGCCGATCGGGTTGGGGAGAATGATAAAACGCATCGTCCTCTTTGCGGCGCTCTTCGTCCTGTGGCTGCTGCTGTCGGGCCACTACACGCCGATGCTATTGTTTCTCGGGGCTCTATCGTCGGCAGTGGTAGTGGCCATCGCCCATCGCCTCGAAATCGCCGATGAAGAGGGTGTCCCGCTCCAGATCCTGGCGTTCATCTGGCGCTTCTGGCCATGGCTGACCAAGGAGATTCTCAAGGCCAATCTCGAGGTGGTGCGCCTGATCATCACGCCGCGACTCGATATTTCGCCGCAGCTGATCCGCTTCCAACCGACCCAGAATACCTCCACCGGCCTCGTCACCCACGCCAACTCCATCACGCTCACCGCCGGCACCGTCACCGTGGAGATAGAAGAAGACGGCAGCTTTCTCGTTCATGCCCTCACCCGGGCGCTCGGCGAGGGCACTGCGCCAAAGGTGGAAGGCAAGCGGGTCGAGGGTGAGATCGGCCGGCGCATCACGGCGCTGGGAGGCTGACCGCCATGTTTTTCGTCGCTGCCATCGCCCTGGTGATCGCCCTGGTACTGGCGCTGATCCGGCTGTTCATCGGCCCGTCGCTGTACGACCGGGTGCTGGCGCTCAACGTCGTCGGGACCAAGACCGTGCTGTTGATCGGAGTCGTGGGCTTCCTCACCGAACGGCCCGATTGGCTGGATATTTCCCTGCTTTACGCTCTGATCAACTTCATCGGCACTTTGGCGGTTCTCAAGTTTTTCCGCTATCGCGGCCTCGGCGACCGGCCGTCCCCGGGGAACAGAACATGATCCTTCATGTGGTGGTTGAGGTCGCCAGCTGGTTCTTCATCCTCGCCGGCTCGGCCGGCGTCGTCATTTCGACCTTTGGGCTGGTGCGGCTGCCGGATTTCTACACCCGTGTCCATGCCGGCGGGGTGACCGATACCATGGGCGCGGTGCTGATCATCATCGGCCTGGCCATCCAGTCCGGCTTCAGCCTGATCGCCGTCAAGCTCATCATCATCGGGGTGTTCCTGTTGTTCACCGGGCCGACTGCTACCCATGCTGCGGCCAACGCAGCCTGGGTCGCCGGACTGAAGCCGCAACTCGCCGAGCGGCCCGATGAGGACACGCCATGAGCCCGTGGCTCGATTTTGCCCTGTTTTCGATTCTTGCGGCGACCGCAGTCGGCATCGTGATGCTGCGCCATCTGTTTGCCGTGGTGATGCTCGGAGGGGTGTTTTCTCTGGTAACGTCCACTTTGTTCGTGGTCATGGATGCACCCGATGTGGCCTTCACCGAGGCAGCGGTCGGCGCCGGCGTCGTCACGGTGCTGCTGCTCGGGGCCATCGCCCTGACCACAAGGCGCGAAAGGCCGGCCGCCGGCGGCGTCGCCATCCCCCTCGCCGTCAGCATCATCACCGGGCTGGCGCTGATCTATGGCACCCTCGATCTGCCGCATTTCGGGGCGCCCGACGCACCGGTGCATCTCCATGTGGCGCCGGACTACCTGGTGGTCCGGGCGCCCGAAATCGACATCCCCAACATCGTCACCGCGGTGCTGGCGAGTTACCGCGGCTTCGACACGCTGGGCGAGGTCATCGTGGTCTTTGCCGCCGGCGTCGGCGTCATTCTTCTCATCGGCCAGCACCACGTCGGCCGACGCAGACCGGAAGAAGAAGTCGAGGAAGAAGAAGACGACGGTGCGGAAAACGAGCAAGGCGGGGCTCCGCGTTCGCAATGAAGCACCACCTCATCCTCAGGATCATCACCAAGCTGCTGATCGCGCCGATCCTGTTGTTCGCCCTTTACGTGCAGTTCCATGGCGAGATCAGCCCCGGCGGTGGCTTTCAGGCCGGGGTGGTCGTGGCCGCGGCCATCATCCTCTACGGCCTGGTGTTCGGCCTGGAGGCCGCCGAACGCGCCGTGCCGCCGAGCTTTGTCTACGGCTTCATGGTGGGCGGCGTCCTGCTCTTTGCCGGCGTCGGAGTCGTCAGCATGATCATGGGCGGCAACTATCTCGACTATGACCTGCTCGATGCCCATGACCCGGTCCACGGCCAGCATCTGGGCATCATTCTCATCGAACTCGGGGTCCTGTTCACCGTCGCGGCCACCATGATCCTCGTCTTCTATGCCTTCGCCGGCCGGCCGACGCCGATTGGCGAGGAGGAGTGGTGAGATGGAGGTGTTTTTCGACCAGGCGCGCGGCCTCTACAACTACTGGATCGTCATTGCCCTGATGATGGCCGGGCTCTACGCCGTCATGGCCCGCGGCAACCTGGTCAAGAAGGTCGTCGGCCTGCATATCTTCCAAAGCTCGGTGTTTCTGTTCTTCATCAGCCTGGCCAAGATCGAGGGCGGCACCGCACCGGTCCTCATCGACGACCCGGAGGCGCTTTACTCCAACCCGCTGCCTCATGTGCTGATCCTGACGGCGATCGTCGTCGGGGTGGCCGTCACGGCGCTCGGCCTCGCCCTGATCGTGCGCATCCGCGAAGCCTTCGGCACCATCGAAGATGCCGAGCTTTCGGCACCCGGGGTCGGTGAAGAGGAGCGCGAGGCGGCGCCATTGGCGGGCCGGCCGGAGACCGTCCATCGATGAGCCCCATGTCGCTGCAAGCACTGGCGCTCGTTCAGCTGCCCGCCCTCCAGGTCCTGGCGCCGCTGCTGGCTGCGCCACTGTGTGCGCTGCTGCGCGGCCGGGCCCTGCCGTGGCTCATCACCATGGTGGCCAGCGCCGCCGCCTTCCTGGTGTCGCTGGCGCTTTTGGCCATGGTCCTCGACACCGGTCCGATCGACTATGCGCTCGGCGGCTGGGAGCCGCCGATCGGCATCGGGCTGCGCGTCGATGCCATGAACGCGTTCGTCCTGGTCATCATTTCCGGCATGAGCACGGCAACTTTGCTGTACGCCCGCCGCAGCCTCGAATCCGAGATCCCGGCGGCCGATCATCCTCTGTTCTACACCAGCTTCCTGCTCTGCCTCACCGGCCTTCTCGGCATCGTCATCACCGGCGATGCCTTCAATTTCTTCGTCTTTCTCGAGATCTCATCGCTCGCCACCTACACCCTCGTGGCCATGGGGGCAGCCGGCGACCGGCGGGCCCTGACCGCAGCCTTCCGCTACCTGGTGATGGGCACCATCGGGGCCACCTTCTATCTGATCGGCATCGGCTTTCTCTACATCATCACCGGCACCCTCAACATGGCCGACCTGGCGGCGCGCCTCGCCCATCACCAGGACACCACCGCCGTGCCGGTTGCCTTTGCTTTCATCGTTGTCGGTCTCGGCCTCAAGGCCGCCGTCATGCCCTTGCATGCATGGCTTCCCAACGCCTACGCCTATGCCCCGAGCGCGGTGACGGTGTTTCTGGCCGCCACCGCCACCAAGGCCGCCGTCTACGGCCTGATGCGCTTCCTGTTCACCGTCTTCGGCCTCGAGCTCGAGTTCCAGGCCGAAGTCCTGCCTTACATCTTCATGCCGCTTGCCCTGATCGCCATGTTCGCAGCCTCCGCCGTTGCGGTCTGGCAGCAGGACGCAAAGCGCATGCTGGCGTGGTCGTCCATCGCTCAGCTCGGCTACATTCTCCTCGGCCTGTCGCTTGCCCAGGCGAGCCACGCGGGCCTTGTCGGGTCCATCGTGCATCTGCTCAACCACGCGCTGATGAAGGCAGCCTGCTTCATGGCGGTCGGGGCGATTCTCTACCGCACCGGTGATGTGACGATCGCCGGCCTCGCCGGCATCGGGCGGCAGATGCCGTGGACCATGGGCGCCTTCGTGGTGGGCGGCCTTAGCCTCATCGGGCTTCCCGGTACCGTCGGCTTCATCTCCAAGTGGTACCTGATCCGCGCCGCCCTCGAAGCCGGGCTGTGGCCGATCGCCATCCTCATCGTGCTCTCCTCGCTCATCGCCGTCGCCTACATCTGGCGCATCGTCGAGGTGGCATTCTTCCAGGAGGCGCCCAGGGCCAGACTGAAGGTGGTCGAGGCGCCGGCCGAGATGCTGGTCGCCATGTGGATTGTCGCGGGCTTGTGCATCTACTTCGGGCTCAACGCCACCGACACGGTCGCCGCCGCGCAGGCCGCCGCCGACGCACTGCTCGGAGGCATCCGGTGACGGTCGAACTGGCACTGGTGATCTGCCTCGTCCTGCCGCTCGTCGCGGCGGTGCTGATCGGGCTCGCCGACCGCTGGCCCAACCTGCGCGAAAGCGTCACCATGGTGGCTTCCGTGGCGCTGTTCGCCAACGTAGTGTGGCTGTCGGCGGCGGTCCTTGAGGGCGCACCTTCGCGGCTCGTCATTGCGCCGCTCCTGCCCGAAGTCGCGCTCGCCTTTGAGGTCGAGCCGCTCGGCATCCTGTTCGGCCTGGTGGCCAGCGGGCTGTGGATCATCACCTCGATCTACTCCGTCGGCTATATGCGTGGCGCCGGCGAGCATCATCAAACACGCTTTTATGTGTGCTTCCCCATCGCCATCCTGGCCGCCCTCGGAATCGCCTACTCGGCCAATCTGGTCACGCTGTTCGTTTTCTATGAGCTGCTGACCTTTTCCACCTATCCGCTGGTGGCCCACAAGGAGACGCCCGAAGCCCGCGCCGGGGCGCGTACCTACTTGGCGATCCTGGTTGCCACCTCGATCACCTTCCTGCTCACCGCCATCGTGTGGACCTGGGTCGCCGTCGGCCATACCGATTTCGCGGCAGGCGGCATCCTGGAAGGACACGTTGCCCCGGCGCTGGCGCCGCTGCTGCTGGCCCTTTACATGTTCGGCATCGGCAAGGCGGCCCTCATGCCGTTCCACCGCTGGCTGCCTGCCGCCATGGTGGCGCCGACGCCGGTGTCGGCCCTGCTGCATGCGGTGGCCGTGGTCAAGGCGGGCGTGTTCACCGTGCTTAAGGTCACCGTCTATACCTTCGGCATCGATTTTCTGGCGACCACCGGAGCCTCGACCTGGCTGACTTACGTGGCGGGGTTCACCCTCATCATGGCCTCGGTTGTGGCGCTTACCAAGGACAACCTCAAGGCCCGCCTGGCCTATTCCACAGTCAGCCAGCTTGCATACGTGGTGCTCGCAGCGTCGCTCGCCACCGCCGCCGGTATCATCGGCGGCGGCACCCAGCTTGCCATGCACGCCATGGCCAAGATCACGTTGTTCTTCTGCGCCGGGGCCATCTACGTCGCCACCCACAAGACCGAGGTGAGCGAACTCGACGGCCTTGGGCGCAAGATGCCTTGGACGTTCGCCGCCTTCCTGGTGGGATCGCTGTCGATTATCGGGCTTCCCCCCTTCGGCGGCGCCTGGGCCAAGTGGTGGATCATGGCGGGAGCGCTCGACGCGGGCCAGCTCGGCGTCGTCGTGGTTCTCATCGTCTCGTCGCTATTGAGCCTGGCCTATCTGCTGCCGGTCGCCGCCCGCGGCCTGTTCCTGCCGCCCCGCGTTGCCCCTGCGGTCGGTGCGGCCGGGGCGGAGGTGGAGGACGGGCTTGAACGCCGGCACTGGCTCGTTGTGCTTCCGCCGGTCCTGACGGCTATCGGCACCGTCGTCTTGTTTTTCACCATCGATTCCCTCGAGGACCTTCTGCAAGGGGCGCTGGCCACGGTGGGGGGACGGCCATGACAGATCACCAGCAGCAATCGGGCAAGACGGACTTGCTCAACCGTCCCGGCACCGTCGCCAGGCTGGTATGGATCTTGGTGGCCTTGTGCGCCGTCCTTTTGGCCCTCGACGTCCTTGTCGACCACACCGGGCCCTACGCCATCAGGCGCTTGTTCGGCTTCTACGCCATCTTCGCGTTCGTCGCCTCGCTCGTCTTGGTGTTTCTGACCAGAGTGGCCAGCCCGGTGTCGACGCGGCGCGAGGATTATTATGACGCCTGAGTTCACACCTGGGTTGATCCTCATCCTGGGCGCGGTGCTGGTGCCGCTGCTCACCGGCCGCTTGCGCACCGTCTACATGCTGGCGCTGCCGGTCATGGCATTCGCTTATCTCATGAGCCTGCCCGAGGGCGAATTCGGCCAGGTCCAGGTGTTCGATCTCACGCTGGTGACCTTGCGGATCGACCGGCTGAGTTCGCTGTTCGGCTACATCTTCCTGATCGCCGCCTTTCTCGGCCTGCTCTATGCCAGCCACCTGAAAGGTGCGCTCGAGCACGTCGCGGCATTGATCTATGCCGGAAGCGCCGTGGCCGCGGTGTTCGCCGGCGACCTCGTCACCCTGTTCATCTTCTGGGAGGGCACCGCCATTTCCTCGGTGTTCCTGATCTGGGCCCGCGGCAGCGAGAGCGCCTATCGCGCCGGCATGCGCTATCTGATCGTGCAGGTGGGCTCGGGCGTGCTGCTGATCGCCGGCATCGTGGTCCACCTCGGCACCACCGGCTCGATTGCCTTCGGCGACATCGGCACGGGCTCGCTGGCCGGCAACCTGATCTTCGTCGCCTTCGGGATCAAATGTGCCTTTCCGCTGCTCCACACCTGGCTCCAGGACGCCTATCCGGAAGCCACCGTGTCCGGCACCGTCATCCTGTCGGCCTTCACAACCAAGCTCGCCATCTACGCGCTTGCCCGCGGCTATGCCGGGACCGAGATCCTGATCCCCATCGGCGCCGTTATGGCGGTGTTTCCGATCTACTATGGGCTGATCGCCAACGACCTGCGCCGGGTGCTGGCCTACGCTCTCATCTGCCAGCTCGGCTTCATGGTGGTGGGCATCGGCATCGGCACGGAGCTGTCGCTCAACGGTGCGGCCGCCCACGCGCTCGCCAGCATCCTCTACAAGGCGCTGCTGTTCATGGCCACCGGCGCGGTGCTGCATCGGGTCGGCACCATCCAGGCGTCCGAACTCGGCGGCCTCTATAGGTCGATGCCGTGGACGGCCGGCTTTTGCATCGTCGGCGCCGCCTCGATCTCCGCCCTGCCGTTGTTCAGCGGCTTCGTCAGCAAAGCCATGACCGTCGACGCCGCCATGTACGGGGGGCACTTCTGGGCCTGGCTGGCGCTCATGGTCGCCAGCGTCGGGGTGTTTCACTTCACCGCCATACGGGTGCCGTATCTGGCCTTCTTCGGCCCCGACAGAGGCATGCGCTGTGAGGAGGCGCCCACCAACATGATGGCGGCCATGGCGATCACCGCCGCGCTGTGCTTGCTGATCGGCGTGGCGCCCGGCGCCCTGTACGCCATCTTGCCCTATGCGGTCGAGTACCGGCCCTACACCTTCGACCACGTGGTTGCCCAGCTTCAGCTGTTGGCCTTCGCGGCGCTCGCCTTCGTCGTCCTGCTGCGCCTCGGCGTTTATCCGCGGCCCGTGCGTTCGACCAATCTCGACTTCGACTGGCTGTTTCGCGTGCCGGTCAAATGGCTGGCCGAACGGCTGGCCGCAGGCGTCGATGCCAGCAGCAAGGAGATGGACCATTTGCGCCGGCTGGCGGGGCGCGAACTGGTGGCGCATCTTTATGTCGTGCTCGGCCCCCACGGCCTGCTGGCCCGCACCTGGACCATCGGCTTTGCGGTGCTGCTGATGACTGTCGTTCTCGGCATGGGCCTGCTGTTCAACTTCCTGGCGAGCCAGCCTGCCCCGCTGTGAACCGCCCTACCGCAGCCGTTCCAGAATCGACACATAGTTGGCCACCGCCGCGCCGCCCATGTTGAAGATGCCGGCGAGCGTGGCGTCCTTGACCTGCATGCCGCCGGCCTCGCCCATGAGCTGGAGCGAGGCCATGATATGCATCGACACCCCTGTCGCCCCGATCGGATGGCCCTTGGACTTCAGCCCGCCCGACGGGTTCACCGGCAGGCGCCCGTCCTTTTCCGTCCAGCCCTCGGCGATGGCGCGCCCCCCCTGCCCGCGCGGGGCGAGCCCCATGGCCTCGTATTCGATGAGTTCGGCAATGGTGAAGCAGTCATGGGTCTCCACCAGCGACAAATCGTCAAGCGTGGTGCCCGCCGCCTCATGGGCCTGCCCCCAAGCCCGCTCGCAGCCCTCGAAGGCCACGATGTCGCGCTTCGACATCGCCAGGTAATCCTGGGCATGGGCGGCAGCGCGCACATGGATCGCCTTGGGACGCCTCAGCGCCGTCTCGGTATCGGTGAGCACGATGGCGGCAGCGCCGTCGGACACCAGCGAGCAGTCGGTGCGGCGGATCGGGCCGGCCACGTAAGGGTTCTTGTCCGAAACCGTGTTGCAGAACTCAAAGCCCAGGTCCTTGCGCAGCTGGGCATAGGGGTTTTCCACGCCGTTGCGATGGTTCTTGGCGGCAATGCGCGCCATCGCCTCGGACTGGTCGCCATAGCGCTGAAAATAGGCTTGCGCGATGCGCCCGAAAATGCCGGCAAAGCCGCCCGGCGTTTCGCCTTCTTCCTTGCGATAGGCGGCGTTGAGCAGAATGTCGCCGATCTGGTCGGCCGGCGCCAAGGTCATCTTCTCCGCCCCGACCACCAGGACGAAGCGGTTGCGCCCGGCAGCGATGGCGTTGAGCCCCATATGGACGGCCGCCGAGCCGGTGGCACAAGCGTTCTCCACCCGCGTCGCCGGCTTGAAGCGAAACGCCGGGTCGGCTTCAAGCGCGAAGGAGGCGGGAAAGCCCTGCTTCTCGAAGCCGCCGAAATTGCCGACATAGATGGCATCGATGTCGTCGAACGAAAGCCCGGCATCGGCGACCGCATCGCGCGCCGCTGAGGCTATCAGCCCCTCGAGATCGAGGTCGTCAAGCTTGCCGAACTTCGAATGCGCCCAGCCGATGATCGCCGCCATGTTCGCGCCTCCTTGCTATTGTGCCGCCGTTCCTAGCATGGCCTTCCTCGTCGATGCGAGGTCGGAGACCCGCACGCCGGCACCGGGATCAAGCACCTGGAAGCGCTGCGGCTCGACGCCGTGGACGTTGAGCGCGCCGGCCAATGCCGCAGCCGGATCGCTGATGGCTTCGTCGGTCAGCTGGACGGTCGAGTGGTGGATGGCGATGCTGAGCTCGGCCTCAAGGTCGAGATGCGCCCTCACCGCCTCATCCGGGTTCATGTGCTGGGGATGCATGAACCAGCGCGGCTCATAGGCGCCGATGGGCAGCAGCGCCAATCGCATCGGGCCGAACTCGCCGTGCACGGCACGGAAGTGATCGCCGGTGCCGTAGCCGGTGTCGCCGGCGAAATAGACCGGTCCCGCCGGGGTCTCGATCACGAAGGCACACCACAGCGCCATGTTGCGGTCATGCAGCCCGCGCTTGGACCAGTGCCGCGTCGGAACGAATGTGACCGCGACGTCATCGCTGAGCGCGACGCGATCGCCCCAGTCGCCCTCCACGACATCGAGCGGCCGGCGGGCACGGGCGAGAATGGCTGCGTTGCCGAGCGGAGCGAGGAATCGCGGCCCATGACGGTCGCCCAGCCGCCGCACCGTCGGCAGGTCCAGGTGGTCATAGTGGTTGTGGCTCACCAGCACCGCGTCGATGGCCGGAAGCTGCTCCAGCGCCACACCCGGTGGGCGCACCCGCTTGGGGCCCGCCCACTGCACCGGGCTTGCCCGCCGCGAGAAGAACGGGTCGGTGAGGATATTGAGCCCGGCGGCCTGGAGCAGCACGGTCGCATGGCCGATATAGGTAACGTGGACGTCGCCTAAGTCGACGCGTTCAGGCGGGGGGTGCTGGGGCGGGTTGTCGACGGCCAGGGGCCAGGCCCGCCTGCCGCCGGCAAACTGCCACTTCAGCAGTTCCCGGGCTCCCTTGGTCACCCGAAGATCGGGCATGAAAAATCGCTCGCCATCGTAGTGGTCCGATGGCGGCCCGTGGTAATAGCGATTTCGCCTGTTGCGCATTCACACCATATAGGCTCACTCGGCCGGGGCGTCATCTCTTGCGGCTGGACGCTCGGCGGCTTTTCTGGTTTGGATGCCCCCCTGCGTCCAGGTCCATGGAGTTGCCGATGAGCCGCATTGTCCATCTTAACGGTCACTATCTTCCCGAAGAGCAGGCCAATGTCTCGGTATTCGACCGCGGCTATCTGTTCGGCGACGGCGTCTATGAGGTCACCGCGGTGCTCGAGGCCAAGCTTGTCGATTTCGAGCCCCACATGGAACGGCTGGCCCGCTCGCTTGGCGAACTCAACATGGCTTGGCCAGTGGCGCAGGCGCGCCTGCGCGAGGTGCACGAGGAACTGATCGAGCGCAACGGCCTGCGTGAAGGCCGGGTGTACATGCAGGTGACGCGCGGCGTTGCCGAGCGCGACTTCAGCTATCCCAAGGACGTAAGCTCGACGCTTTTTGCCTTCACCCAGGCCGCCACGGTGATCGCCGATCCCAGGGCCGAGACGGGCGTTAAAGTGATTTCGATCCCCGACATCCGCTGGAAGCGGCGCGACATCAAGTCGATCGCCCTCTTGGCCCAATGCATGGGCAAGCAGATGGCCGTCGAGGCCGGCGCCTTCGAGGCCTGGATGCATGAGGATGGCTTTGTCACCGAAGGGACGTCGTCGACCTCCTATATCGTCAGCGACGGGCGGATCGTCACCCGGGCGCTGTCGAACGCCGTTCTGCCGGGCGTCACGCGTCGCTCGATCCTTCGCCTTGCCGCCGAGCGCGGCGTGGCGCTGGAGGAACGGCCGTTCACACTGGAGGAGGCCTACGCAGCCCAGGAAGCCTTCCTCACCAGCGCCTCGAATCTCGTCATGCCGGTAAGCGAGATCGACGGACGCACGATCGGCAGCGGCCGGCCGGGGCCCCTTACCCGCCGGCTGCGCGAACTCTATCTCGAGGCGGCATTGTCGACCACCGACACAGCGCCGGCCGACAAGCTCAAGGCGAGGGGCGAGGGCTGAGATTAGGAGCCCTATCGCCCCTATGACGCCAAATTTGTGAGGTGTCCTATGAGCAGGGGTGTCACCCGCGTTGGCGCCATTATTCGCAAAGCAAAGCAAGGGAGGCTCGAGATGACACGCGCGCTCTTCGCAAGCAGCAGAAGTTGGATTGCCACGGCGACCCTGGCCGGTGGACTGGGTTTGGGATCGGCTGTGATCGCCCAGGACTATGCCCACGAGCACGATCTCCAACGACTGGGCACGGTGGAGTTCAAGGTCGAGTGCAGCGCCGCCGCCCAGGACCAGTTCAATCACGCCATGGCGCTCTACCATTCCTTTGCCTGGCCCGAGGCGGGGGCGGCGTTTGCCGCCGTAGCGGACACCGATCCAAACTGTGGCATGGCCCATTGGGGCCGCGCCATGGTCATGCTCGACAACCCGTTCCTGTGGCCCGGCAGTCTGCCCGCCGAGAAGCTCGACGCAGTCGCCGGCGCGCTTGAGCAAGCCCGCTCGGCCGGCCTCAAGACTGAGCGCGAGAACGGCTATGTGGAAGCGCTTGAAGCCTTCGTGCGCGACCGGGACAGGCTCGATCATCGCGCCCGGGTGCAGGCGTTCGAGGAGGCGCTGGGCGAAGTCGCGGCTAACAATCCCGACGACATGGAGGCCTCGATCCTACATGCACTGGTGACCTCAGCCAATTTCGATCCGGCCGACAGGACCTATGCCAACCAGCTGCGGGCAGCCGAGATCCTCGAGCCGCTGTTTGAATCGCATCCCGACCATCCCGGCGTCGCCCATTACCTGATCCACACCTATGACTATCCGCCGCTGGCCGAGCAGGGGCTGGAGGCTGCCAGACGCTATGCCGGAATCGCCCCGGACGCGGTGCATGCCCTGCATATGCCCTCCCACATCTTCACCCGGGTGGGATATTGGCAGGACTCGATCGCCTCGAACCTGGCTTCGCTGGAGGTGGACGGCGGCAAGACCCTCAATTCGCACCACGCTTATGATTACATGGTCTATGCCCATCTGCAGCTGGCGCAGGATCAGGCGGCGCACAAAGCCCTGGAGCAGGCGCATGACGCCAAGGTTGTCGATCACTTCGCCAGTGCCTTCGCCTATGCCGCCATGCCGGCCCGTATCGCGCTTGAGCGCGGGGATTGGGCGGAGGCGGCAGCCATCGAGCTTGCGCCGCCGGCAGATGCCTATCCGTGGGACAAATATCCCCATGCCGAGTCGATCAACGCGTTTGCCCGGGGCATTGGCGCAGCCCGCAGCGGCGATGCCGCGGCCGCACTTGAAGAGCTGTCGCGGTTGAAGGCTCTGCGTGACGCGACCGGACCCGCTTACTGGGTCGAGCAGGTCGACATTCAGGCCGACATCGTCGCTGCCCTGGCGCTGTGCGCCGAGGACAAGGCGCAGGAGTGCATCGAGGGGCTGCGTGCAGGCGCTGAGCGCGAGGATGCGACCGAAAAGCACGCCGTGACCCCCGGCCCGATCCTGCCGGCGCGTGAGTTGCTGGCCGAGGCGCTGGTGGCCTACGATCAGCCGGAGGCCGCCCTGAAGGAGTTCGAGGCGGTACTGGCCAAGGAGCCGAACCGCTATCGCGCCATTGCCGGGGCCATGGTGGCCGCCGAGCAGGCGGGCGACGTCAAGAAGGCCCGGGCGCACGCTGCCCATCTCCTTGAGCAGGCGGCACAGGCCGACAGCCCGCGGCCATCGCTGCACCTCGCCAAGCAGGTCGACGCCAGCCAGTGAATCAGCCATAAGGTGGTCGGGATCTGCTGGTCGGGTCCCATGACGGCGATCTTCTTGACTGGATTGTGAGGCACTGATACTGCCAGCCCCTAGAGATGGGGCTGGCGGGCTCGGGGGTCATGTGCGCGCCAAGACCGAACATCAGCGAATCGACGTGACTGGAGAAGGGCCGTTCCATGCGTAATGAGGGTGCCGTTCTGGAGGCTGTTGAGACCGTCGATCCGCCATCGCAGGGCCAGCCGGACAGCCAGCCGCGCAGCGCCTGCGCCGTCAACTCCTACAACGAGTGGGATCCCCTGGAAGAAGTGATCGTCGGTCGCCTGGAGGACGCCACCATCCCCGGCTACCACGTCACCATCAAGTCCACCATTCCGCCCAATCTGGTCAAGGTCCAGCGCTGGTTCGGCGGCATGCGCTATCCGCAGTTCATGGTCAAGCCGGCCCAGAAGGAGCTGGACGAGTTCATCAGCATCCTCAAGGCCGAAGGCGTCCGGGTGCGCCGACCGGACCTCCTCAACTCCAAGGCCCGTTTCGGGTCGCCGAAATGGAAGTCGCGCGGCTTTTGCATCACCTGTCCGCGCGACGGCTTCCTGGTCATCGGCGATGAGATCATCGAGACGCCGATGGCATGGCGGTCGCGCTTTTACGAGGCCTACGCCTATCGGTCGCTGTTCAAGGAGTACTTCAGCACCGGGGCGCGCTGGACCTCAGCGCCCAAGCCGGAACTGACCGACGATCTCTACAACCACGATTACCGCATGCCGGAGAAGGGCGAGCCGGTCAGCTTCGTCATCAACGAGTTCGAGCCGGTGTTCGACGCCGCCGACTTCGTGCGCTGCGGCCGCGATATCTTCGGCATGCTCTCCAACGTCACCAACCGCTTCGGCATCGAATGGCTGCAGCGCCATCTCGGCGACACCTACCGCATCCATATCATCGAGAACCGCGCCCGCCAGCCGATGCACATCGATTCAAGCTTCATGCCTTTGGCGCCGGGCAAGATGCTGGTGAACCCCGACTATATCGACATCGCCAAGCTGCCGCCGATCCTCAAGTCCTGGGACATTCTGGTCGCCCCCACCCCCGACCCGGCGCCCGGCTTCGTCAACTCGGTGTCCATGTGCAGCGCCTGGATCAGCCTCAATGTGCTGATGCTCGACGAAAAGCGCGTCATCGTCGACAAGAGCCAGGTTTCGATGATCAAGGCGCTCAAAAACTGGGGTTTCGAACCCATCCCTTGTTCATTCCTGCACTATGCCCCCCTCGGCGGCGCCTTCCATTGCGCGACGCTCGACGTGCGCCGGCGCGGCGGGCTGCAGTCCTACTTCTGAAGGATGGCGAGTGATGGCTGACGGCCGAGGCTCTGGGGGTCGGCCACTCAACGAACCGCCGCCCGGGCCCGATGGCTGGCCCGGGGTTCATCATTCTGGCGGCTTCAAGCTTTTCACTGCTGCCTTGCTTGTCATGGGCGTCGTCCTGCTCGGGGTCATCGTCCATGAGACTGATCTCGCCGAGGCCTGGTCGCTGCTGGTGGCGACCGGTGCATCGGGTGTCCTGGCGATCCTGTCGGTCTATTTCGCCGCCTTCGCCGCCCAGACCCTGTCGTGGCACCTGACGCTGCCATCGGGCCAGCGCGGCTGGAAGTGGTTCTCCAGCCTGTGGAACGTGCTGGTGGCGGGCGAGGCGCTCAACAGCGTCACGCCGGGGGCATCGGTCGGCGGCGAGCCGCTGAAAGTGGCCCTCCTGAAGAAGTCCCATGGCATCAGCTATCGCGACACCACCAGTTCGCTGATGCTGCAAGTGACGGTGCAGAACCTCGGGCTGATCCCGTTCGTCGTTATCGGCATCTGCTTCATGCTGGCCATGGACGGCGTACCTGCCTCGTTTGTCTTGGCGACGGGGGCAACGCTGGCGGTTTTTTCCGTCGGCATTGCGGCCTTTTTCCTGGTGCAGCGGCACAAGGTCTTTTCCCGGGCAGCAACTTGGCTCGGGCGAGGCCGTTGGGGTGAACGGGCGCGAAGCCTGCTCGACATGGTGCATGAGTTCGAGGACCGGCTCATCGCCTTCTACCGCGGCCAGCGCCGGCGCTTCGCTATTGTGGTGGTGCTTGAATTCGCCACCTGGGTGATTACCGCGGCCGAGGTCCTGGTCGCGCTGTATTTCCTCGGCTTTCCGGTGTCGTGGACTGCCGCCTGGATGATCACCGCCGTCGTTTGCCTGGTGCGCGCCACCCTGTTCTTCGTGCCCGGCAATGTCGGCACCCAGGAGGTGGGATTCGTGGTCATGGGCGGCATGGTTACCGGCTCGCCCGAGGCCGGGCTGGCGCTGGCCCTGATCATCCGGTTTCGCGAGATCCTGTGGGTCGTTTGGGGTCTGCTTCTCGGCTGGGTCTTGCTGGCAGCGCCGGGGGGTGTTGCAAGGCCTGGCGTAGCCCGCGTGGCATCTGAGCGGCCCAGGCGGGTCCGGTTGTAGGGGTTGGGGATCGTCGATCCATGGTGACAACTGCCATCGAATTACTGTCGTTGATCCCTGTCATCGGCGGGTCGATCTTGTCGGTGGCCGCTGTCGTCAGCGCCATGGTGCTGTTGCGCCGCGACCGACCGGCGGACGGGGCGGACCCGTTGTGGCCGCCGGTCACCGTGCTCAAGCCGGTGTGCGGGCTGGAGCGCAATATCGAGCGCAATCTGCGCAGCGCCTGCCTCCAGGACTATCCGGACTATCAGGTGGTGTTTTCGGTGCAGCGGCTGGACGATCCGGCATTGCCGCTGCTCTACCGGCTGCAGCGCGACTATGGGCCCGAGCGAGTGAGCGTAGTGGCGGTGGCGAGCCAGCCGGTGGTCAACGGCAAGGTGCAAAACCTGCTGAACGCTTTCACCGCGGCACGCCATGACACGCTCGTCATCAGCGACAGCGATGTGTTCACGCCTCCCGACTACCTGAAGGCCATTGTCGCCCCGCTGCGCGATCGCGGCGTCGGCTATGTCTGCACGCTCTACAAGGGTGCCGATGCCCGCACCTGGTACGAGCAACTCGAACTCCTCACCTGCAACGCCGAGTTCATCCCGAGCATCATCTTCGCCTACCAGACCAATGCCAGCCGGTTCTGCCTGGGCGCCTCGATTGCGGTGCACCGCGACACCCTTGAGGCGGTCGGGGGTCTCGAAGCACTCGCCGATTATCTGGTGGAGGACTACGAGATGGGGCGGCGCATCCTGGAGGCCGGCCAGCGCATGGTGCTGGTGCCGTATTTCGTCGACCTGACGGTCGATCTCGATGGGCCGTCAAACTGGTGGAGCCACCAGCTCTATCTCGATCAGAACACCCGGGCCGCGCGGCCCGCCGGGTTTGCCGCCACCATACTGGTGCGCGCCATCCCCTTTGCGCTCATCTATGCTGCCTTGCGGCTGTTCGATCCTTTGGGTCTGGCGGTGCTGACGGGTGCCTTGCTGGTGCGCGTGGGCAGCGCCACGGCCATGACGGTGGTGATCGGCGACGAGGCCGGGCGGCGCGCCCTGTGGCTCCTGCCGCTGCGCGATGTTGTCGGGCTGGCAACCTGGTGCGTCGCACTGGTCAGCCGCACTTTTGTGTGGCGCGGCCATAGGTTTGAACTGACCCGCGACGGGCGCATCGTGCCGCGCTCGGCATGACCGGGCCGGCTCGCGAAACACCCCTGAAAGGCCTAGAATGGAAAATTTGAACAAGCTGAACGCCTCTGGCGATCCGGTCGCTGTCGTGCCGCCGGCCAACATCGATTTCACCGCCGAGGACCGGCGCTGGATCGGCGAGCGCATCCAGGAGGTGCTGGCCAGCGGCCGGCTCACGCTCGGAGCGTACGGCGAGCAGTTCGAGGAGAAATTCGCCGCCTTCGTCGGCGCCAGGCACGCCATCGCGGTGCACAGTGGCACCGCGGCGCTGGAGATCATCTACCGGTCGTTGGGGATAGCCGGCCGCGACATACTGGTGCCGGCCAACACCAACTATGCCACGGTGGCGCCGATCCTGCGGGCCGGCGGCCGGCCGGTGCTCATGGATACCGACCGCGATACCCTCGGCACGGCGCCCGAAGAGGTCGAGCGCTGCCTCACGTCCAATACCGCCGGCGTCGTCGTCGTGCATATCGGCGGCCTGATCTCGCCGCGCATGCGCGAACTGCAGGCAATGGTTGCCCGGCGAGGCTTGTGGCTGGTGGAGGATGCCGCCCACGCCCACGGCTCGCTCCACGACGGAGTGGCGGCCGGCATGTTCGGCATCGCCGGCGCCTTCAGCTTCTATCCGACCAAGGTGATGACCAGCGCCGAAGGCGGCATGATCGTCACCGATGATGACCGGATTGCCGAGGAGGCGCGTTTGTACCGGGATCAGGGCAAGATCAACTTCAACGCCAACATCCATGTCCGCGACGGCTACAATTGGCGCCTGTCGGAGCCACACGCGGTGATCGGACTGCGCCACCTGGAGCGCCTGCCCGACATGCTGCAATCGCGCCGCCGGGCAGGAGAGCTTTACGACGCCGCCTTTGCCCACTCCAATGTCGTCACGCCGCTGCGGGTGCCGGACAACGGCGTGTGCAACCGGTACAAATATATCGTGCTGCCCAACCACCCGATCGACCGGCCGGCGGTCAAGCAGAAGCTGCGCGATCGTTACGGGGTGATCCTGGGGGGCGAGGTCTATGCCGAGCCGATCCAGCACCAGCCGGTGTTCCAGAACCTGCCCAGGGGTCCCTTGCCGGTCTCCGAGGACGTGTGCGCCCGCCACCTGTGCCTGCCAATGTTCTCAGGACTGAACGAGGATCAGGTGCAGCAGGTGATTGCCAGCGTCGAGGACGTGCTGCGGGGCTGAATCCACAGGCGCCCGTGCTAGTGCTTGACCGGTCATGTTGCTTGGACAACACTGGCTGGACGATCCGCATTTGGGGGGAATCGCTCAAGGGCAGGCCAATCGGCACGTGACCGGCCGGGACCGTCGGTGGTTCGCGGAAACAACGAGTGTTGGGGGCAAGGGGTGCCTTGCGTCCGCCGAGTGTGACCCATTGAGCGGCGCAAGTAAGGGACCGAACATGGCCACGAATCCAGAATGGATCGTCGTCGGTGGCGGCATTGCCGGGATTGCCATCGCCGAGATCCTGACCCGCGAGGGGCATTCGGTGGTGCTGCTCGAGCAGGGCGAACGGCTGGCCGGCGGCACCACCAGCGACCTGCATG
>CAYWVA010000008.1:0-2761 GCA_964461545.1 uncultured Rhizobiaceae bacterium
CTCTCTCTTGCCACATTTTATAGACCACCTGCTGCTTATGGCCCTCGTCGGCAAGCGCCCCGGTAAGGGCAAGTGGCGCACCGATCCTGATGACGTCATCCGCCTGTGCCGGCGACAGGAGCGCCGCAGCGGCAAGTGCACAAGCTAACGCGAGAGGGCTGACTGCGGAGCCCATGCCGTGTCTCGTTTCAATGCGATCAGGCATTGCCTTTCCTCCCTGGGAGTTTCGTTCTCGGACTCGATACGTCCGGCAGGCCGGCGCGTGAGCCACTGTAACCAGAATATTAATTACTCAGTCGATTAGCAACCCATGATGTTCAAACGGGGCTGTGACGTTGTCGGTCCGCGAGGGCTGTTCCCGCCGCAGCGTCTCATGTTGGCAGACTCCTCGGATTCTGGCGCGGTGATCCTGCATCACGTCCCCTCAGATTAGGAACCAGTTCCTTGAGAGTGAACTTCGGATCATCGAACTGGTCTCGGCGCACCATGACGTTCAGCTGCAGCAGTTGGCGAACAGACATCTGATCGCTCGGCCTGTTGACGCAATCGCAGGCGACCAAAGCGCCGTCGCGGAAGGAAAACACCGAGAAGGCTCCCGCCTCAGGATTGCCCCAGACAAGCGTCTGGTCGTCGGGATGACGCAGCCCGGCCATGCGCAGCTTCATCGCGCCCTGATCACTCCAGAACCATGGAACTGCGGTGAAGCGGCCGTCGCCCCCAGTCAACCGGGAGGCCACCCAGCGGCCCTGATCGACGGCGTTTTGGACCGATTCAACGCGCACCGGGGAGGACGCATAGGGGCTCGGATACCGAGCGCAATCGCCGATCGCCGAGATGCGCTGATCTGTGGTCAGCAGCCGGGCGTCGACAACAATTCCGCCATTGACCTCCAGGCCCGCGCTGGCAGCCAAATCGTCATTGGCGACGATCCCGATGCCGACCAGTACCACATCGGCCTCGATGCTTCGACCATCGCAAAGCTCTACGCGCGCAATCCGGCCCCCCGCGCCATGCAGTCGGCGCACGCTGGCGTCCAGAAGCACTTCAGCTCCGGCTGCCCGGTGAGCAACGGCAAAGAACTCGGAAATCTCCGGCGCCACGGCGCGTCCCATCAACCTAGACGTCATTTCGACGATGGTAACGGGCACACCGCGGCCTTCGCAGCATGCTGCAACTTCCAGGCCGATGAAGCCTCCCCCGATCACCACCAGCCGGGTCGCCACCTCCAGCCGCTCGCGCAATTGGATCGCATCGGGGATATCACGCAGACTGACCACCCCATCTAGGTCCGCCCCGTCCACCTCAAGCCGCCGGTTCCGGGCGCCTGTCGCGAAGATCAGATGATCATAAGTGATGGCTCGACCTTTCGACAGGATAACTCGGCGGGTGTGGGGATCAACGGCCGTAACCCGTTCGCCGATAAACAGGTCGATGGCCCGGTCGGCATAGAACGCTTCGGGTTTAAGTGCCAAAGCCTCCTCAGCAAGGGAATGACTCAAGAAGGCCTTGGAGAGCGGAGGGCGCTGGTAGGGGTTAAACAGCTCCTGGCCGACCAGTACGATACCGCCGTCGAATCCGGCGTCTCGCAATGATCCGGCGACTTGCACCCCCGCCTGACCCGCCCCGATGACGACAACTATCTCCGTTGACATGGCGCGCCCTGTTCTCCGCCAACTCGCTCGAAGCGCCCCTGCGGATCGAACTTGCACTGAGTGCGTGGAGCCCGAATGACGAGGTCGCTTGCACGGCGCCCAGTTATGCGGGGCCTAGTACTCGAGTTCTCGATCGACCACGTTGCTCAGCGGTTCGCCGCGGATAAAGCGCGCTACGTTCGCCAGAAAATGGTCGAGCGTGCGTGGCGTATAGTAATCGGTGTCGTCCGATGAAGAATGCGGGGTAATGATCAGGTTCGGGACGTTCCACAGAGGTGAGTCGCTCGGTAGCGGCTCAGGCGCAGTCACGTCGATCACCGCTCCGCTGAGTTCGCCCTTGTGAAGCTTGTCCGCCAGCGCCTGGTAATCGACGATCTCGGCCCTACCGACGTTGATCAGACCTGCCGTCGGCTTCATCAGGTCAAGCTCGCGTCGGCCGATGAGGTCCTTGGTGTCACGCGTGAGCGGCGTCGAACAGATCACGAAATCGGCGTGAGGCAGCAGGTTCGGCAGATCCTTCGTGGTGTACATTTCATCGACATGAGGATGCGGCTGCCCGGTGCGGCGTACGCCGATGACCTTGAGCCCGACTTTCTTGGCGTATTCCGCCGCGCCGCCGCCGAGATGGCCGACGCCTACGATCAGCAGGGTCTTGCCGCCGATGGCAGTGTTGAACAGCTGCACCCATTGGCATCTCGCCTGATTGCTCACCATCGAAGGCACCCGGTTGTTGAGCATCAGAAGGGCCATGAGGAGATATTCGTTGGCACGCTCGCCATGAACGCCCCGGCTGTTGGTCAACACGGCCTGCTCGGGCAGCCAGTCGAACGGCCGCAGATGCTCCACGCCCGCTCCGTGGGCATGGACCCATCGCAATTTCGGCGCGACCAAGGCGATGCGCTCACGCGGGAAGCGCCAGGCAAAAAGGATTTCCGCCTCGCGCAAGGCCTCGTCTATCCGGTGGCCGTCCTGACCGAGGGTATGAACAACCTTGCCGTTTAGCTCGGGATTGCGCGCCAGGGCGTCGGCGATCCGCTCTTCGGTGACCTCAAAAACCGGACCAAGGGCGCTGGAGTTTTCGAAATGTATGCGCACCGGGCCGGTCTGCG
>CAYWVA010000008.1:2861-26493 GCA_964461545.1 uncultured Rhizobiaceae bacterium
ACCGGACCAAGGGCGCTGGAGTTTTCGAAATGTATGCGCACCGGGCCGGTCTGCGTCCGATAACCGGATCTTTGCAGACGCATCGCCGCTCCCTGCGGTAAATTTCCTGCCACTCATCGTCTCCGCTTACATTGCTCAACACTGGAGTTGAACGGACATGCTCAGGCAGACCTCCGCATCGCCTCGTCCAACAGTACGCGATCGAGAATCCAGTTGGCCATTGCATGGACCAGAGGCTCACGAATTGATAGCCGACCGGGTCGCGCAAGACTCGACTCGAGGCCGGCCTGCTGCTGTTCGGCAATACCGTTATCCTCCGGAATGGACTTGTCCCAACGCCTGTAGTAGCGCTCCACGACGTCGCCAAAATCGCCTCGGGCCACGGTGCTGCGCGGAAAGCATGCGCCATGGATAACGCGCATCCTGCGCGGTCCCAAGGGGATCGTCTGCAGCCACCACATGCAATCTTGTGTCGTCGCGAAGAACGTCGAAGGATAGATCGCTGTAAAGTAGGTACCTGTAGCCGTACGCCCGGTCAGTCCTTCGATATGCGGAAATGGCGTCGTGTCCCCTGGCAGGATCGCTACCGTCTTGTCGCTCGGGTGGTGAATAGCATCCCAATTACCGCGCGTGTCTTCTCGTTCGGTAACTTGCTTGCCGATCGATTTGCGATGAACTGTGGGCGTATGATAGTCTTCAATAGCATTCTCGACAAAGATCTTCCAGTTGCAGGCCAGCTCGTACTCCTGGCGCCGAACGCAAGTCATCTCGTCTAGATTGTAGGAGGCGAACTTTTCCGGAAGATCGCCGAGGTATTCGTGCAACGGTGGTGCCTTGGTGTCGAAGCAGATGAACATATACCCGGCCCAGGTCTCGAGCCGAACAGGTATAAGTCCCCATTCGCTGAAGTTGAAGTTCTTTGAATCCTCCATTCCAGGCGCGGCGACCAGTTTACCGGATGGCGCGAAGGCCCAGGCATGATAGGGACAAGTAATCAGTCGGCATTCGCCGGTGCCCTCCAGCAGCCGTGTTCCACGATGGCGGCAGCTATTTACGAATGCGCGAACTTCATTGTCTTGATCGCGAACAATGATCACCGATTCTCCGATTAGGTCGAACACCAGGTAGCTGCCGGGACTTGGCAACTCGTCCACTCGAGCGACGAAGTTCCAGCACTTGCCGAAAATGCTCTCGACCTCGCGCCTATAGAACTCATCGGATGTGTAGCACCAGGCCGGAAGAGCCTCGGCCTCGAGAAGCGGCTTGCGGACACTCGCATAGAGATCGGGATCGAAAAGCCTACCATTCAAAGCCATTTTTTGGTCTCCCCAGAAGCTGGCTAGTCGGTCAACTGGAGCAAGCGGCCTCAGTCGCTGCACCCCGTCCACCTCCCGATGTCGGAACCACTCCCGATAGTGATCGCAGAGCGGCAGAGTCTGTTTTAGAACTTCGTTAGGTACTCGCTAATCTCCCACTGCGAGATAGTGTTGTGGTAATCCCACCACTCCTGCTGCTTGATCTTGATATACGAATTGAACAGGTCGTCACCCATGACCTCACGACCCAACGGATCGTCGGCAAATGCCTCGATCGACTCCAGAAGCGTGCGGGGCAGGACCTGGACGCCGCGATCGATGAGTTCCTGATCGCTCAGTTCGTACATGTTGACGTTGAGGGGATCTCCGGGGTCGAGATCCTGCTCAATTCCATCGAGGCCGGCGGCCAAGGTCATGGCGGCTGCCAGATACGGATTCATCGCCGGATCGACGGCCCGGGATTCCCAGCGGGCGCCGGACAGATAGACGCCTTCGCCATCCTTGGCGTCGCCCTCGACCTGTGGCCGGCGAAGGGGTACCCGCAGCATGTGAGTGCGGTTGTTTCCACCATAGGAGACGAATACCGGCGCCCAGGTGTAGCCGGTCATTGATCCGGTCTTGATGAGACGCTTGTAGGAGTTCACGGTCGGGCAGGCGGTCGCGACGATGGCAGCGGCGTGTTGGCGCAGGCCGCCAAGGAATTGGTAGGCGACCTTTGATAGCCCGCAGCCGCGCTGGTCGCCAGCATCGCCCGAAACGTTCCTGCCGGTTTTTAAATCGCTCAGCGACATGTTGAAATGCGCTCCGCTGCCGGTGCGGTCGGCGTAGGGCTTGGGCATCACGGTTGCCTCCCAGCCGTACTTGCGCGCCAACTCCTTCATCATCAGGCGCCAGATCACGAACCGATCGCACATCGTCAAGACGTCGCTGTAGGCGAAGTCGAATTCGAACTGGCCGTTGGCGTCCTCGTGGTCGAAGGAATGCACGTCCCAGCCGAGGGCGTTCATGGCGCTGACCACCTCATCCAGAAACGCGTAGTTCAGCGTGGTCAGCGACAGATCGTAGGCTGCTTTACGAATATTGTCCTGCGGCTCGTTCGGGAGGATGCCGTTGGGCGCCTTGTCGTCGCGCCGCACGATGTAGACTTCGCACTCGATGCCGAGGTTGAACCGATAGCCTAGCCGCGCAGCCCGCTCAACCTGCCTGGCAAGCACCGTGCGCGAGCACATCGGCCAGGGGGATTCGGCATAACGCAGCTGACCGGGAATCACGACCACCTCCGGACGCCACGGCAGCTGGGTCACCGCGTCGGGATCGGGGTGCAGTGAAAGCTCGTCATCATGGGGCCCTTGCCCGAGACCATCGAGCGCGGCGCCGGTAAACAACTCGGAGCCGCGCATCATGCGGTCGAAATGCTCGATGGGGACGGTCTTCGTCTTGGGCACACCATGCACGTCAACGAAGAAAGGCATGCAATAGCGCACGCCCTTTCCGGCGAGGCTCTGAGCCGATTCCCGGCCGCCGGCCATGCTGTGCTTTGCGCCGTGCGGCGCTGAACCGGCCGCGTCACCGGATGGCTGCTCCGTGCTCCTGTCCAACATTCAGCCCATCTCCCGTTTCTCCAATATGGTCATTGCGGCGGGGGCGCGATCAAGTGGGCCGAGCGTATTCGACCTGGGCACCGCGTTGGCCTCCGCTGACACACGCTCATGGGCGGCTTCGCCGTTCTCCATACCCGTCCAGTGAGCGCCGTTGTCTCGTTGGGCCCAGTTTGCACCACAGCAATTAATCGGTCAATTATTTAATTTCCGGGCGTGCATTGATCCCGGGCGCCGGGCCGCGCAACCGCGCCTCATCAGTAGGGCTTGCCGATTTTCCTGTCGGACAACGTAGCGCTGGTCACCCGGTCGCATCCGCTTTGGAGCGCAGCACTCGCCTCGTAGCCAAGCAGCTCCCAGACCACCGCACGCAGATCGTCGACTGCGCCGCCGAGATTGAAGTCGGGAACGATGACCGCTCGCACCATCGCCCCGTCAAGATAAGTCGAGATAAACTCCGCCATCTTTTCCGGCTCAACCGGCTTGAACAGCTTTCTTTCTACGCCTGCCCGGATGCATCGCGCCAGCAACTCCCGCTCACGGTCATAAAAGGAATTTATTGCACGGTCGATCGCCGGGTCCTTGTCCAGGGCTCCTTTGTAATCGAGACTGACTTTAACCAGCTTGTGTATCCTGTCATATAGATGAAGATGGTTGTCCAGCCATGACGTAATTAGTTGGGCCGGCTCATCGGAGTCGTAGGGGATTCCGTCGAATTGAGCAAAGGCCCCCTCGACTGCATATTCGATCGACTTCAGGAACAGCGCCTTCTTGCTTCCGAAGTAATAATAGATCAGAGCGGTGTTGACACCGGTCGCCCTGGCAATGTCCCGGATCGTCACCGAGGCCAGGTTGCGTTCGGCGAACAGTTCAAGTGCCGCGGCCATTAGTGCGTCGGCCTGGGTGGGTCCGTCCACGTTCCGGGTCCGGCCCGGAGGCCGACCAACACCGCGTCCATGAGAAATGGTCTCCTTTGCCGGGATCTTTCCCGGGCCGTCTGCACTAGGCCACTTGTCCTTGTGCCGCTTGACCGGCAATATTCGGTCCGAATCATTCATGTCTTTGATCACTCATCCGCTTGCTCGAAATCTACGCCATTATTAGAAATTTGACTTGACCATCTCAAACTCATCATACACCGCTCCATGCTCCGGATCAATTTCCCCTTCTTCCACCTGTGGGGAGCACGTGATGTATCCGGTCTGGGTCGTGGGCTCAAAGCCCATCCATACGGTGCCTGGATGGCGTCAGGCTGCAGTTCCCGGCCCATCCGGCGCCGGCCCACCCTGGCGTGCCAAGGCCAACGTCCATGTCGATTGCAGTATGAAGGAGCCCAGAGGCGAGGATCAGGCCGAGCCCGCCGCTGGCCTTAACGCCGGGAAAGACCCCGGCGAACGCAGGTCTGCTTTGTCATTGTGATCTCCTCCTCGTGGCCGAGCCGGAGGCATTCGTTCGGCTTGCATTCCTGGCGTGCTTCATCTTCATGTCAGGTTGACACGCCTTAATCAAGCGGTCAAACAGTCGGTGAAAAGATACATTTGCCAGCCTGTTCAGAGCGAGCTTCATGCAGAGGACGGGTTCAACACGGGAGGGGGCCATAATGAGGCTCGACGTGGCACTCAAGAAGGCGAATTGCGAGGCGTTCCATCGCATCGCGGCGTCAGACGCCTTCCTCGTCGACCTGCGGCCGGCCATCGAGGTCCTTCCAGGCATGACTCGGAACACCGTGCTTACCTCCGGGCCGCCGATGCCGTGGCGTGACTACACCGGCGGTCAGCGCGAGGCGATCATCGGTGCGGCGCAGTTCGAAGGTCTGGCAAATGACCGGAACGAGGCCGAGGACAAGCTGCTATCGGGGGAAATTAGCGTTGCAGGGTGTCACGATTACCACGCCGTCGGATCGCTCGCTGGCATCTATACCGCGTCGATGCCGGTGTTCGTCGTCGAAAACAGGACATTCGGTAATTTCGGCTACTGTAACCTGTTCGAAGGAACCAATCCCCGCCGGCTGAACTATGGCGTCTACGACGAGGAGGTGCGCCAGCGTCTGCTCTACGTTCATGAGGAGATTGCTCCAGCCCTGGCTGAGGTCATTCGCCGAAGCCGCGGCATCCCGTTGAAGCCGATCATGAAGCGGGCGCTGCATATGGGCGATGAGCTTCATAGCCGAAACACCGCTGCGGCGTTGTTGTTCGCTGGCGAGCTGTTCGCCACCTTTCTCGAGATGGCCGCCAGCGACGCCGGATCGGCAATTCGAGCGATGCAAGCCCTGACTGAAGACCATTACTTCTTCCTGCGGTTGTCCATGGCTGCGGCCAAGGCAACCGCCGACGCTGCCCATGGTATCGAAGGATCGAGCGTCGTCACGGCGATGGCTTTTAACTGCGCCCATTTCGCAATCCGAGTAAGTGGGCTTGGCGAGGAATGGTTCATCGGCCCCCATGCCGACGTCGAGGCCAAACTCTTCGAAGGCCACACCGAAGACGAGATCACCTGGATGGGGGGAGAAAGCACCATCGTCGAGACCATCGGCCTTGGCGGCTTTGCCCAGGCCGCAGCGCCCGCCCTGCAACAGTACCAGGGCGGCTCGTTCGAGGCGATGATCGCCCGCAACAAGGAACTCTACGCGATCACCGTTGGCGAAAACCCGGATTTCCGAATCCCGGCCCTCGGCTATCGCGGCACCCCGACAGGTATCGATATCTTTCGCGTCGTTGAGAGCGGAATCCGTCCGGTCATGGACATTGGGATCGCCGGACGCAATGGCGGCCAGATCGGTGCCGGCATCGTGCGAGCGCCGATGCAATGTTTCTCAAGCGCCAAGCGGGCGTTTGTAGAGCGTTATTCAGGGCCAGGTGCACAGCTGGATTCAGACGAGGGAGACAGCAGCATCAGCGCTGAATCAGCCACCTGAAGGCCGCCCTGACCCGGGCCCAAAGTGCCTTCCAGGCGAGACTGCCGGCATTCAGTGGCGGTGCGGGAGAAGCGGCGTCGTCAATGCCCGAAAGTCGGGCCTCCAGGTTTCGTGCGAACGCGGTGGTGATTTGACCGGCTATGTCGTGGATGAGGCCCGCGCGACTGAACTGCGCCAAGGTTCCAGCCAACAGGACATGGACCTGCACGTCCACCCGGGTGGCCTGTGAACCTTCAGGCGTCAGCTGATAGCGGACAATGCCGCGCGCCCGCGACGAGCTCTTCTTGTCCAGTCCCTGTCCGCGTACAACTCCCCGGTGGGCCGCATCATCGCGCTCGATCTCGGCCACCCCGGCAAAGGCGGCAACGATCGGGCCCAGTTTGACGGTCACTTCACCTTGCAGCTGCCTGCCCCCGCTTTGCCCGGTGAGCCGCGCTCCGGGCATGCACCGCGCCAGCGCTTCGGGGTCGGAGAAAAACGCCCACAGCTGGTCACGCGGATGAGCGACGGTAAAGGACTGGGTGAGCTGCGTACCATGGTCTTCGACCGCACGCCACTGCTCTGGCGTGAAGGTCTCAGTCCTTGCGACCGCTGCCGCCACGGCTATACCGGGGTCTGGCGAACTCTTGAGCACTGCCCGTTGGTCGGCAGCGGCATGACCCGCCCCAACAGGGCCAATTGGGCGGCCAAGGATTTCCTCTCTGCCGCTGAAACGGCGGGTGGCGATCACCGCCTTGACGGCGTTGACAATGCCGACATAGCCCGTGCAGCGGCAGAGATTTCCCGACAGCTCTTCGCGGATGCGCCTGTCATCGGCATCAGGCAGCCGCAGCACGATATCTCGTGAGGTGACCAGAATGCCGGGCGTGCAATAACCGCATTGCAGACCGTGGTGGACAGACATCTGCGTACGCAGTTCGGCGGCGACCGGATCGGCGTCGAGGCCTTCCACGGTGGTCACCTCGGCCCCGTCGCAGGCCGCCGCAAAGGTGATGCAAGAGCGCACGGGCGCCCCGTCGACCAACACCGTACAGGCCCCGCACACACCGTGTTCACAACCGACATGGGTGCCGGTCAAGGTCAGATGTTCGCGCAAGAAATCGACCAAGTTGGTGCGCGGCTCGATGTCGGCCCGGACGGCTTGGCCGTTGACGGTCAAAGCCACGGCTCTCATGGCGCACTTGCTGCGTCGGCTGCCCGTTTCAACATGGTCAAGTGCAGCTGGCGGTCGTAGGGATCGGTCAGCCCTCGCTCATCGAACAGCGCCTCCACTGCCCCGCGGTCGACACGCGCCCCAAGCCCCAGGCCGAAGCCGTCGGGGAACAGAATGTTTGCGTCAGCGACCACGATCGGGGCGGCATCGATGGCCCCGATGACGGCGCGAAAGACATGACGCTCGGGATCATGAAGGACGCCGCCGATCGCATGAGCGAACTCGCCAGCCTTGCGGCTAAACTTCTGGAACCCCCAGCGGGCCCCTGGCGACAGCTTAGGTATGATAATCTCCTCGATGATCTCGTCGCCGGCAAGCACCGTCGCGAAGGAGCTCGTCATCAGGTCCTCAACAGCGATGACGCGGCGCCCGGCGGGCGCCCAGATCACTGTTTGCGCGGCGATGAGCGGCAGGGCAGATAACCAGTCGGCTGCCGGGTCGGCATGGGCAAGGCTGCCGCCGAGCGTTCCGCGATTGCGAATGGCGCGATAGGCGATGTTTCGCGCCACGTGGGGCATCAATCCCAGGGTCACATCGACGACGCGCCCGTCCTCGATATCGGCATGGGTCACACAGGCGCCGATGCGCAGATGGGCATGTTCTTCGGTGACTGCCTTCAGCTCATCGAGCCCGGTGACGTCGATCAGCGCATCGGGTTGGGCAAGTCGCAGATTGAGCATGGGACCGAGCGACTGTCCGCCGGCAAGGATCTTGGCAAACGCCGGCGCGCCGGCCATGAGGCTTGCGGCCTCTTGCAGCGACTTCGGCCGGTGATACTCGAAGGCCGCCGGCTTCACCGCGCCCTCGCCGTTGCAATGGCCTCGGCAATGCGCCGCGGTGTCATCGGGGACGTTGTCAGTTCGACGCCTAGCGGTTTCAGCGCGTCGTTGATGGCATTGGCGATGGCCGCCGGCGGGGCGATGGCGCCGCCTTCGCCGATGCCCTTGACCCCGAATTCGGTCCATGGCGACAGGGTTTCGAGATGGATGATCCGGGGTTCGGGAACCTCGGTCGGGCCGGGCAGCAGGTAATCGGCGAGCGTCGAGGCCAGCGGCTGGCCCTGCTCGTCGAAGACCATCTCTTCATAGAGCGCCGTGCCGATTCCCTGGGCCGTGCCGCCATAAATCTGGCCATCGACGATCATCGGATTGACGAGCTTGCCGCCGTCCTCGACGATCGCATAATCGAGCAGCTCCACCAACCCCGTCTCAGGGTCGACGGCCACCGAAACCGCGTGGGCGGCATAGCTGAAGGTGCCGCCATCGGGGTCGGGGCGGTATCCCGACGTTACCTCGAGGCCGCCGCGGTCGACATCGCCAGGAAGTTCCTGAGGGGCCATATACCAGAGATTGGCCACCTCCTTGAGCGAAACGCTGCCGGCTGCGGACCTGATCATTCCGCCCTTCAGCTCCACCTTGTCAGGATCCGTCTGCAACAGCTTGGCAGCGATCTTTTCGGCCCGTGCCTTGATCTCCTTGCAGGCGATCGAGACGGCGCCGCCGGCCATCACCATGCAACGAGATCCCCAGGTGCCGGTCGAATATGGCGTCTGGCCGGTATCGCCATGGACGACGCGGACATCGTCCGGGTCCACCCCGAGGATTTCGTGGGCCACTTGGGCCAGCGTCGTCTCAAGCCCTTGGCCGTGCGAGTGGATGCCCACCTTGATTTCAAGGCCGCCGTCAGGCGTCACCTTGATGCTCGCCTGCTCGAAGCCCGGTACCATGGGAATGCCCCAGCCGTGATAGACCGAGGTCCCGTGCGCGGCCTGTTCGCAATAGATCGAAAATCCGACGCCAATCAGGCGCCCGTCGGGCTCGCCATCGGCCTGCCGGGCGCGCACGGCATCGACGGCGATGGCTTCGGCGGCAAGGGTCAGCGCCTTGGGGTAGTCGCCCGAATCGAACAGCTTGTTGGTGACATTGGTAAAAGGCATCTGTTCCGATTTGACCAGGTTCTTCAGCCGCACCTCGACCGGGTCCAATTTGGCTTGACGGGCAATCGCATCCACCAACAGCTCGATGGCGAAGCAGACCCCGGTTCGCGCCACTCCACGGTAGGGCAGGATGCCGCATTTGTTGGTCGCTACCGACCAGGTGCGGCAGCGATAATGCTGAAAATCATAGGGCCCCGGCAGGATGCTGGCGACCTGCGCCGCCTCCAGACAGGCCGAGAAAGGGTAAGCCGAGTACGCGCCGGAATCGACCGTTGCTTCGCAGTCGACGCCGAGAATCCGGCCATCCTTGTCGGCATAGCCGGTGATCACGTAGTGATGTTCCCGGCAGTTTGCCGAGCCGATCAGGTGCTCGCGGCGGTCTTCCAGCCAGCGGATGGGTAGGGCGAGCCTACGGGTGAGCCAAGCGAGGCAGACCTCCTCGGTCAGCAGGATGCCTTTGTAGCCAAAGGCTCCACCGACATCCGGCGGGATGACCCGGATGTGGGACTGCGGCAGGCCGAGGCATTCGGAAAGGCCGGTTCGCACGATGTGAGGCATCTGGGCGGCGCTGTAGAGCGTGAGTTGCTCCAGCCGGTTGTCCCAATAGGCGACCACACCGCGGCCCTCGATCGGGGCCATGCACTGGCGCGCCGTGCGGATCTCCCGCCGCACCATCAGCGCGGCGGAGCGTCTGGCGCTCTCAATGTCTTTATCGACCAAAGTTTCGAGAAAGATATTGTCGCCCCAGTGCTCGTGCACCTGAGGGGCGTTCGGCTGGCGCGCCTGGAGCATGTCATGGGCAGCCGGGAGCTCTTCATACTGGACCTCGACAGCGGCCATGATGTCCTCGGCCTCGGCTCGTGTCCGCGCCACGCACACCGCCACCGGCTCGCCCACGTGACGCACCTTGCCGGTCGCCAAAATGGGCTGACTGGAAGCCTTGAAGCCCGTCAATCCGGAAATGGCGCGAATCGGTTTCACGCCGTCGAGATCATCGGCCACGAAGACTCGATCGCGAATGGCGTCGGGAATGTGGATCGCCGAAATCCGGGCGTGGGCATAGGGGCTGCGCAGGAAGGCTGCCTCGATCATGCCGGGCAGGCGAATGTCGCCGACATACTGGCCGCGCCCGCGCAGAAAGCGGTCATCCTCCTTGCGGATCAGTCGCGCGCCAACTCCTTTGCCAACCACCTGCTGCACCCGATCGAGCCCCCGAAGTCGCGCCGCCACTTGTGGCGTTATGTGATTATCATTGGCTGTTAACCACATTCGCTGCTGGCATGCAACGGACCCGTTCCGGCAACGGCTGTGCATGATTTCCTGCTCGATCGGCGAGCCCGAACCCAGTTCGTCACGGCAAGGACCCGGCAAGGACCACCGTGCCGAATTCTCTGTTGTGCTAAGGTGCTAATGTTGGTATCTGTCGAACAGGGCTCAGGCATGATGACTCGAATGGCGGGCGCAGGGCTTTGCTTGGCTGGGTAAATGATCGGCCGCATATTGTAAGTCGGAGACTCGACTGATGGACTTGGGTCAGATTGTGGCCAATGGCCTCGTCTTGGGTGCCCTGTACGCCTGTTTAGCGGTCGGCTTTTCACTTGTCTGGGGGGTATTAAACGTCATCAACCTGCTGCACGGTTCGTTTATCGTCTTAGGTGGATATTTAACTTTTTACTTCTGGTTCGCTTTCGGCATACATCCACTGGCCATGTTGCCGCTGGTGGCGATTTTCATGTTCGCCCTGGGGTACGTCTTGCAGTACCTGTTCATCAACAAGGTGGTGGCCGCTCCGGTTCTGATCACCTTGGTGCTCACATTCGGCCTCGACATGATCTTGTACAACATCATGGTCGTATACTTCTCCGCCACCCCGCGGCGCGTCACCCTTGACCTCGGCAGTGTCGGTTTCCTGGGCACTGTGATGCCGGTGGATCGGCTGTTGGCGATGATCCTGGCGCTGGTTCTCACCGGCATGCTCTACTTGGTTATGCGCGCCTCCAAGGTCGGCCGGGCAATCGTCGCGGTGCGCATGGATCGCGGGGCCGCCGCCCTGATGGGAATCCGGGTCAACCACATCTATGCGGTGACGTTCGGCATTGGCGCCCTGATGGCTGGTGCGGCCGGTGTCATCTTCGCAATGGTGTTCCCGGTGACCACGAACCTGGCCGGTATTTATCTCGGAAAGGCCTTTGTCATCTGCGTCATAGGGGGACTCGGCTCTGTTCCCGGCGCCCTGGTCGGAGGCTTGGTTCTCGGGCTGGTGGAGAGCTTTGCAGGCACCATTTTCGGACCCGCGCACGCCCTCACCGTCGGTTTCCTGCTGATGCTTCTTCTGCTGCTCGTCAGGCCGACCGGCCTCGTTGGCGTAAAGGGGTATGAATGATGGGCCGGCTCGGTTTCATCCTGTTCGCCATCTGGGTGGTGGTCCTGGCAACGACGCCGTTGTATGCGGAAAACTACATCGTGCGCACCGCGGTGATGATCGCCATGTTCTCGGCGCTTGCTTTCTCGTGGAACATGATCGGCGGGTTTACGGGCTACCCCTCTTTCGCCACCGTCGCCTTCTTCGGCCTGGGATCCTACGTGGGCGCCATCGCCCAGCGCAACGGCGTTCCGATGGTGGTCGCCTGGGTCCTGGCCACCATTTTCGTGGCTGCCTTCGCCGCGGCGCTGGGCTCGTTGTTGCTTCGTCTCAAGGGGCACTACTTTGCCATCGGCTCGATAGCGGTGGTCGAGCTCTGCCGCCTGGTGATCTCGTCGTGGGGGGACGTCACGGGCGGCGGTGACGGCCTGAACATTCCGATCCTGCGCTGGTCGCCGAATGAGGTGGTGGCATTTTTCCTGATGGTGATGATCGTCATCATGCTGATCACCTTCGCCATGAATGTATACGTCGACCGGCATCGGTTGGGTTTCGGGCTGAAATGCATCCGCCAGAATGAAGCCGCCGCCGATATGGTGGGAGTGAATACGACGCTATATAAGGTCATCGGTTTCACTCTTTCGGCGTTGTTCTGCGGAACCGTGGGCGCTGCCTACGCCTCGTGGGTCGGCTATATCGATCCGTCCGATTCATTTAACATCATACTGAGCATAAAGGTCCCCGTGATGGTGTTGCTGGGCGGTGCCGGAACGGTCCTGGGACCGGCCCTCGGCGCTGCTGCCTTCGTCATGCTTGAAGAATTCTTCTGGTCCAATTTCCTCAACTGGAACCGCGCCATTCTCGGCGGCGTCATCGTCTTCCTGATCTTCTTCTTGCCGGGAGGTCTGTTGAGAATCCCGTATAGCAAAGTGCTCGGCCGCCTGAAGCGCCGAGAGCGCGTCGGAGTGCCGGCATGAGTGAGGAAATCCTGCAGCTTAAGTCGGTTTCGAAGTCGTTCGGCGGCATCAGGGCCGTGGACAACGTATCGATGTCGCTGAAGCAGGGTGAAGTGGTCGGCTTGATCGGCCCCAACGGTGCCGGCAAGACAACGCTGGTGAACGTGATAACCGGCGCCCACCGGGCAGATGCGGGCGAGATATGGTACAAGGGACAAGACGTGATCCGGCAACGGCCATGGCAGGCGGCGCGCCGCGGCCTGTGCCGGACGTTCCAGGTCGTGCAGCCGTTTCCCGAGATGACGGTGCTTGAGAACGTGACTGCCGGTGCCCTGTTCGGCGGTGGCTGCGATAATCTTGCGGACGCGCGTGAAGCGGCTCGTGGGCATCTGGAGTTCGTCGGCCTGGCCAAGTCTGCCGATTTGCTTGCCTCGGCCCTGACGCTGGCCAGCCGCAAGCGCCTTGAACTCGCCAAGAGCCTGGCAATGAATCCCCGCGTTCTCATGCTCGATGAGGTCAACGCCGGCCTCAACTCGGTAGAGATAGACCGCGCCCTCGAACTGATCCGCCGGATTTCGGAGCGGGGAATCACCATCCTCATCATCGAGCACCTCATGAAGGTAGTGTTTTCGGTATCGCAGCGCATTTTGGTACTACATCATGGGGCTCTCATCGCTGAAGGTCCTCCCGAAGCGGTCATCAACGACGAACGGGTCATAGAGGCGTATTTGGGAACCAAATATGCCCGTCGGCAAAAGGATTTGAGCAATGCCTGAACCGCTTCTCAGCGTCGCCCAGTTGGCGGCCGGCTATGGAGAAGTTCAGGTGCTGTGGGGCGTCGATGTCGACGTCGGACAAGGCGAGATCGTATGCATTGTCGGCTCCAACGGGGCCGGCAAGACGACGCTGTTGAGATCCATTTCCGGGATGATCCGAGCGACGTCCGGCACGATCCGGTTCGGCAGCCAAGATCTGACCAGCGCTGGCGCCGATCGGATCCTTGGGGCTGGAATTGCCCACGTTCCCGAAGGTCGGCGGCTGTTCAAGGGTCTGACCGTGAAAGACAACCTTCTACTTGGCGCGTTCATGCGCCGCGATAAGCACGACATCTCCCGCGACCTCGAGTATGTTTTCAATCTGTTTCCAATACTGAAGGAGCGAGAACGGCAGGATGCCACGACGCTGTCGGGAGGTGAACAGCAGATGTGTGCAATCGCGCGCGGAATCATGTCGCGGCCCAAGCTTCTGATGATCGATGAACTATCGCTTGGCCTTGCGCCGCGTATGGTGGAGAAGCTGAGCGATACTTTGGTGGAGATCAACCGCGACGGCCTCACCATCCTGCTCGTGGAGCAGGACGTGATGACGGCTTTCGAGTTGGCCAAGCGCGCCTTCGTGATCGAGACCGGCCGCGTATCGATGGCGGGAACGACGGAAGCTTTGGCCGGCGATCCGATGATCCGAGAGGCTTATCTCGGAATGTAGTCGGACCCGCGGTTGCGTTTCGCTCTGCAATCAGCCGATTCACTCCCGGCCGTAGAGATCGATGCTCAGCTTGATGCAGTCGCCACGATAGACGATCTCGCCGACATAGATCGCAACCTCATCCTCATCGAGAACCACGCAGCGGGCCTCCATGGTTGGTGCGTTCAGGGCGCACTTCAGCAGTGCAGCTGCCTCGGTATCGGCGGCGCCAATGACCATGGTCTGGCGGGCTTCGCGGATCGTTACATCGCTCAACGAGACCAGAACGGGAAGGGCCGTATGGGTCATGAACCGATCAGGGGCGCGGCGGTAGATATCTTCGGCCAGATGCACGCTGGCGATGGAGAACGGTTCGCCTTCGCTGCATTGGACGCTGCGCAGAAACTGGTAGCGCGGCGCCAATCGGGCCTCGCCATCTTCGAGCCGCGGGCCCGCTGGGGGATTGGGCACCGAAATCATCCGTGGTACGTTGTTTTTGATAGGAGAAATCAGCGAGTCCCATGTTGCCTCGACATGCAGCCAACGCGACTCCTTGAGCTGCCCGGTGACAAACGTGCCCTTGCCCTGCCGGCGCTGGACCAAACCCTCGACTTGCAGAACATCGACGGCATGGCGCACCGTAACCCGCGCCACCTGGTATTCCCTTTCAAGTTCCTCCAGGGTGGCGATCTTGCCGCCCGAAGCCCAGTCGCCTCTGGCAATCCGCTGCCTCAAGGCGTCCGCTACTTGGAGATAGAGTGGAACCCGGCTTCTATCGTATGTCGCGGCAAGTTGTTCGCTCATCGGACAAAATCCTACCTTTCAGTCGGCACCGACTGTCACCCCACTGATTAAGTTTACGTTGTAAAGCGACTCGGCAAAACTCGCCATAGGGTCGCGCACCGTAACAACATCGGCCATGGCGGCCTCTAGCAAGCGACCGCAGTCCTTCCTGATGGCGATTGCCGTGGGCATGTCAACATCCTCGAACTCGACCGTGTCGCCGGGCCGCCGCCGCGCCACAACCGGAAGATCCGCGGAAATGATGGTTGCGATCTTTGGATAGCCACCGGTCGTCTGCCGATCCGCCAGTAAGACGATTGGTTGACCCGATCCCGGCACCTGGATCGATCCCGCGGCAGTGCCATCGGAGACGATGTCGAAACCCCCGGCATGGGTCAGTTTCGGGCCGTCGAGTCGCATCCCCATGCGATCGGTACTCCTTGAAATCGTATAGGTGCTGGTCAACAGGGCTTGGCGCGCCTCTGGTATAAACAGATCGTGCTGGGGTCCAAAGATCACCCGAATTCGTTGATCGTGCCCCGGATCGGGGGTCGCGGCAAGAGTGCGCTCCTCTCGGCGCGCAACCCTCACCGTGCCCAGGGGCAGCCTGTCGCCGGAAGCGAGAGCGCGTCCTTCGAACCCCCCCAGGCGCCCTCTCCCATAGGTCGAGACGCTTCCCAGGACCGGGTGCACATCAAATCCTCCTTCGACCGCGAGATAGGCGCACAGTGTCTCGGCCAACACACCGATCCGAAAGATGGTACCGCGCTCCAGGCTGACGCTGTGCCATGCCGGAATGGTCCCACTCTTGCTGCCTTCGACAATTTCGATGGTCGCTCCTGACCCTCCCAGGGCGATGCGGACGCTTTCGGCCTCGACTTTCATCGTCGGCCCGGCAACGAGAATCTCCAGACCGGCCGTATCGGACAGATTACCGACGACGGTATTCGCCAAGCGCAGTGACGAAGTGTCGAGGGCTCCTGACACCGGGACGCCGAGGCGCTGCGATCCGAAGCGCCCCAGGTCCTGCAGGGTCGTGTGCAGGCCGGGATCAATGACCGCTAGCCACGCACTCACGGGGCGACCGTTTCGCATGTCGGAGCGTAGCGTCCAGCGGCCACATCGCGACGCACCGCCTCGAACTGAGTAAACGAGATCGGCACGAACCGGACCTTATCGCCGGGCGCAAGAAGTGAAGGACGTTGCCATTGCGCATCGAACAGCTTGATCGGCGACTTGCCAATCAGATGCCAGCCTCCGGGGCACTCGACGGGATAGATGGCAGTCATGGCGGTGGCAATCGCAATGGAGCCCGCCGGCAAACGCAGGCGGGGCTCCCGCCGCCGCGGCAGGCGCAGGCGTTGCGGCAAGTCGCCCATATACGGATAACCAGGCAGAAAGCCGATCATGTAGACATGGAACTCGGTGCCGCTGTGTAGGTCGACAACCTCGCCGCTGCTCAAGCCAGTCAGGCTGGCGACCTCGTCGAGATCCGGGGCAAGCTCGGTGTCGTAGCACGCCGGAATGTGCCACCTCAGCTGATTTGGCCTCGCTTCAGAAGGTGAAGAGATCAGATCGCGGATCAATTCGGTCAGGGTTTCGGCCGTCACCGTGAGGGGCTCAAAGTGGATCATGAGCGATCGAAAAGTGGGGACGGTCTCGACAATGCCCTCAACATGCTGGCACGCGAGAGCGGAGTCCAGCGCCAGTACCGCCTCGCTGATCGAGCGGTCGATTTCGTATCCGAACTCGACCGTCAGGGCCGCATCCCCACAGGGCAGGAACCGGACACCTTTACTATGCATCGCCTGCACCGCTTGCCACTGCAGCACCGCTTGGTCGGCCGGTCTGTTTTGCGTGTTGCGTTACGGCAATAATACTATCATACTAACTACAGTATCAATAGCCGGTAGGCTGGACCGCAAAAAGGCCGGGTCGCCGGATGGCGGCGCTCCCGCAGAGACCGGAAAAGCTCAAAGCCAGACCGCATTTGCAGCGTTGCGCGGCACGATCGGCCGGTGCTCAGCAAAGGAGAACAGGAGTGGCCCGGCAAGTCAATCTGAATGCCGACATGGGCGAGGGGTGGGGCGCCTACGAAATCGGGCACGATGCAGCCCTGCTGACCATCATCAAATCCGCAAACGTTGCCTGTGGCTTTCATGCCGGCGATTGGAACACCATGGCGGACGTGACCCGCACCGCGGTGGCCAATGGCGTGAGCGTGGGGGCTCATCCGGGCTTCAACGATTTGTGGGGATTCGGCCGGCGACGCATCGACATGAGGCCGCAGGACGTCGAATACATGGTCGCCTATCAGATCGGCGCGCTACAGGCGATGGCGGCCTACGCCAATGCCGTTGTAACCCATGTCAAGCCGCATGGCGCGCTCAACAACATGGCGGCAGACAACGAGGATTACGCCATGGCCATCGGCCGGGCCATCAAGACGGTGGATGCGAGCCTGATCTACGTGGCGCTCTCCGGTTCCCAGATGCATAAGGCCGGCGAGCGCCTCGGGCTCAGGGTCGCTTGTGAGGGCTTTTGCGATCGGCTTTACGAAGACGACGGCAATCTGATGTCCCGCCACAGGCATGACGCGGTCATCAAGGATCCGGTTCAGGCCCGCACACAGGTGGTCGAGATGGTTTTGAACCAGCATATCGTTTCGGCCAGCGGCAACCGCATTGCACGCCGCATCGATACCTTGTGCATTCATGGCGACGAGCCGACCTCGCTGGTCGTCGCCGAAGCGGTGCGTGACGGACTTAAGGAGGCGGGCGTCGAGATCGTCCCGCTGACCAAGATGTCCTTGAGCTGACGATCATGACTGAAACCCCGGCGCTGGCAGTCATAGGGGGCACAGGTGCGCTCGGCACGGCACTCGCTTGGCGATTGGCGCGAGCCGGGCATGACGTTGTGGTCGGCTCGCGGAGCATGCAAAAAGCTCAAGCAGCAGCATCCCAGATCCGGGCTCGTATCGACGAGCCGACCGAGATCGAGGGGATGGACAACGCCAAAGCGGCGGCTTGCGCTGAACTCATCTTCGTTACCGTACCCTTCGCCTCTCACCAGGCCATCCTGGCCGACATCAAGGCAGCGGCCGAGGGCAAGATCGTCATCGACGCGACCGTGCCGCTGATGCCACCAAAGGTCGCCACCTTCCAGGCACCGCCCCAAGGCTCGGCAGCCCTTGCCGCCCAGGCCCAGCTGGGCGGTGGCGTCACGGTAGTCTCGGCGCTGCAGAACGTCGCGGCCCACAAGCTCGGGGGGGATGCAGATCCCGACTGCGATGTTCTCGTGTGCTCCAACCAGCTAGCGGCGCGTCAGCAGGTCATAGACATCCTCAAGTCGATCGGCCTGCGCGGCATCCACGCAGGGGCGCTGGCGAACTCCGTGGCGGCGGAGGCGCTGACGTCCATTCTGATCGGCATCAATAAGCGCTATAAGGTGGATGGTGCGGGAATCAGGATCACCGGACAGCTGATCGATCCGAGCTCCGTCTGATCGGGAGGCCGGTCATGTCCACTTGCCCTGTCACTCTTTATCCGGTGCCTGGCATCCCGCTCGTGGAGCCGGGCGACGAGTTGGCGCAGATTCTGGGCGATGCGCTCGCAGCAAGCGCCATCACGCCCCAACACAACGACATCCTCGTCGTTGCCCAGAAGATCGTGTCGAAGGCAGAGGGCCGCTATGTCGATCTGGCCGACGTGTCCCCGACCAGGCGAGCCGTCGAATTGGCCAAGAAAACCGGCAAGGATGCGCGCCTCGTCGAGGTGATTCTCAGCGAATCCGATGAGGTCGTGCGATATCGTGAGGGCGTTCTGATCGTTGCCCACAAGCGCGGCTATGTGGTTGCGAATGCCGCCGTCGATCAGTCGAACATCGCCCATGCGCATGAGGGTGACCGGGTTCTGCTGCTGCCGGAGAACCCGGATGCCAGCGCCATGCAACTGATGAAGGCACTCAGACAACGCTTCGCGGTCAGCCTGTCCGTCATCATCAATGACAGCTTCGGACGAGCGTGGCGCAACGGCGTCATCGGAACGGCGATCGGCGCGGCGGGCGTTCCGGCCCTAATCGATCTTGTCGGCCGTAAGGACATTTTCCAGCGTCCGCTGCAGGTCACCGAGCATGCCTTTGCCGATGAAATTGCAGCCGCAGCCTCGCTGCTTATGGGCCAGGCTGATGAAGCCCAACCGGCGGTTCTGGTGCGCGGGCTATCTTGGACGGCTCCACAGATGCCGGCTGCGGCCCTGGTTCGGCCGAAGGAAAGGGACCTCTTTCGTTGACAGGCGCAATGTCTGAGCAGGTCTCGTCTGGCTTTGACGATCGCCCGATCGTAGCCCTGTGCGGCGGCATCGGAGGGGCGAAGCTGGCGCTTGGCCTGTACCATGTCGTGGCTCCAGGCCGACTGACCGTTGTGGTCAATATTGGCGACGACTTCGAGCACCTGGGCCTCAGCATTTCGCCTGATATCGACACCGTTCTTTATACTCTTTCGGGGCTTGCCGACCCGGTGCGCGGCTGGGGACAGGTCGACGAGACCTGGGCGTGCATGAAGGCTCTCGAGGCTCTTGGGGGAGAGACGTGGTTTCAGCTCGGCGACCGCGACCTTGCAACCCACATCGAGCGCACACGGCGGCTGCGCTCCGGGGAGTCCCTTTCGGCCGTTACTGAGGCTCTTGCGCAGTCGTTGGGGATCGCGGCACGCATTGTGCCGATGTCTGACGACCCGGTGCGAACCGTCGTCGAGACGGAAGAGGGCGCCCTGCCCTTCCAGGAGTACTTCGTTCGCCGCCAGTGCCTGCCGCGCGTCAGGGCAGTGCGGTATGACGGTGCGGCCAGCGCTGCTGCGCTGCCTGCCATCCTCGACCAGATAGCCCGCCCGGAGCTCGCCGCCATCGTCTTGTGCCCGTCCAATCCCTATCTGAGCATCGATCCCATCTTGGCGATCCCGGGTTTACGGAACGCCCTGTCGGCGGCGCCGGCGCCGGTGATCGCCGTATCGCCGATCGTGGGGGGACGGGCTATAAAGGGGCCGGCGGCCAAGATGATGGCTGAACTGGGCTTCGAAACATCGTCCGTCGCCATAGCTCGCCACTACGGAGAGCTGATCGATGGCTTGATCCTCGACACCGCCGATTCCGCCTTGGCCGGGGAAATTCGCTGCGAAACACTGGTGACCGATACGATCATGGAGAGCCTGGGCGATCGAAAGGAGCTGGCGCGCACTTGCCTTGCCTTTGCCACTGACTTGTCGAGTGCTGCGCACCAGGAGACAGGCTCATGACCGCGGATGGAATTTGGGCGGTCTTGCCGGTCAAGCGGTTCGTCACGGCCAAGATGCGGCTGGCCGGTCTGATGTCGGACGAACATAGGTGTGCCCTTGCGCAGGCGATGATGCGCGATGTCCTCGCAGCCTTGGCCGGGTGCCCGGCGATTGCCGGGATTACGGTGGTGACCAGTGATGAGCGGGCCGCCGACATCGCTGCCGCTGTGGACGCGAAGGTCGTGAACACCGGCATCGATCGCGGCCACACGGCAGCGGTCCAATCCGGGGTAGGCAGCATTTCCGGCCGGGCTGCAAACGTCCTTGTTTTGTCCTCCGACATTCCCCTGGTGCGCTGCGAGGATGTCGCCTTTCTGATCTCTCATCATGCCCCTGGGCCGGCGGTCACCTTGGCCCGCGCGGTTGCAGATGGCGGCACCAACGCGATTCTCGTGTCGCCGCCGGACGTCATCGGGTTCCAGTTCGGAACGGGCAGCGAATTCCGCCATATCGAGGCTGCCCGGCAGGTCGGCGCAACGGTTCGCTCGCTCACCATTCCCCGTATGGCATTCGACATCGATCGGCCCGATGACGTCACCCGCTTCCTCGAGGCGCGCAGTTCAACCTTCACCTATCGGCTGTTCCGGCGGCTCGCCGCGGCAAACGCACTGTTGCTGCCCGTTCCCGAAAGACAAGAAACATGACCTGGCAGGACGCCCTTGCGAAGGCTGCTGACGGCCTCGGCTTGAGCGAGGACGAGGCATCCAGTCTGATCGGCTGCGATGACACTAACGCCATGGTGCCCACCGCCGCGCGCTTGCGCGACCAGGGCCATGGGCGCAGCGTGTCCTACTCCCGCAAGGTGTTCATCCCTCTGACCCAGCTGTGCCGGGACGTGTGTCACTATTGCACCTTTGCCCAGCGTCCACATGGCCTCAAGCGCCCCTACATGCTGCCCGACGAAGTGCTGGAAGTTGCCCGGGCCGGAGCGGCGGCCGGCTGCAAGGAGGCGCTGTTCACCCTCGGAGACAAGCCGGAACTACGTTACAGCGCTGCCCGCAAGGGGCTGGCCGATCTCGGCCACGCCACGACGCTCGACTATCTCGCCGCCATGGCCGAGCGCGTCTTCGCTGAGACGGGCCTGCTGCCCCACATCAATGCCGGCGTTTTGCAGCAGTCGGAGATCGAGCGGTTGCGCGCCGTCTCCATCTCCCAGGGCACCATGCTGGAAAGCGCAGCGGATCGGCTGTGCGAAAAGGGCCAGCCCCACTACGGGTCGCCTGACAAGGTGCCGGCGGTGCGGCTTCACACCATCGACGCCGCCGGCCGAGCTCGTGTGCCGTTCACGTCGGGACTCCTCATCGGCATCGGTGAGACCAGGGCCGAGCGGATCGATGCGCTCCTGGCGCTACGGCGACTGAATGAGGCCTACGGGCATCTCCAGGAGATCATCATTCAGCCGTTCCGCGCCAAGCCGGGTACCCGGATGGCCGATCATCCCGACGCGCCGCTCGACGAGTTGATCTGGACCTTGGTCATCGCCCGGCTGGTGTTCGGGCCGCAGATGAGCATCCAGACGCCTCCCAACCTCAGCCCCGGCGTTCTTCCGCGGCTGGTCGAGGCAGGCATCAACGATTGGGGCGGGGTGTCTCCGGTGACCTGCGACCATGTCAACCCGGAGGCGCCATGGCCCCATCTCGACCGGTTGGCGGATGAAACCGCCGAGGCGGGCAAGACGCTGGTTGAGCGCCTGGCACTCTACCCGCCCTTCACGCGTCATCTGGAGCGCTGGGTCGACGCGCGTTTCAAGTCCGCCATATTTCGCCATATCGACGCCTCCGGCTTTGTCCGCGACGACGAATGGCAGGCGGGCATCGTGACACCGCTGCCGAAACCGGCTGTGCCCGCAACTGGCGCCAGTGACGATCTCGACACCATCTTGCGGGCGGCATCGGACGCCCAGACGCTGACCGAGAGCCAGATCGTGCGACTCTTCGGGGCGCGCGGCCCCGAAGTCGCTCGCGTCGCCGGCGCCGCCGATGCTGTCCGGATCCGGGTCAATGGCGATGCCGTGGCCTACGTGGTGAACCGGAACATCAACTATACCAACATCTGCTACTTCCACTGCGGCTTCTGCGCCTTCTCGAAGGGCAAAACCCACCAGGCCCTGCGGGGCAAGCCCTATAATCTCGGCATGCAAGAGATCGCCCGGCGAGTTCGCGAGGCCTGGGCCCGTGGCGCCACGGAAGTCTGCCTTCAGGGCGGAATCCACCCAGATTACACGGGCGAAACCTATCTGGAGATCTGCCGGACGGTTAAGGACGTGGCACCCGGCATTCATGTTCACGCCTACTCGCCGCTCGAGGTCACGCAAGGCGCAGCAACTCTGGGCATCAGCCTTGAAGCCTTTCTCCTTCGCCTCAAGGAGGCCGGGCTCGGCAGCCTGCCGGGCACGGCAGCGGAAATTCTCGACGACGAGGTTCGCGCCCTCATCTGCCCCGACAAGCTCGATACAAACCAGTGGCTCAGGGTGCTCGAAACCGCCCACGGCGTCGGCTTGAAGACCACCTCGACCATCATGTTCGGGCATGTCGAGACGCCGCTGCACTGGGCCCGCCATCTGCTGCATCTGCGCGCTCTGCAGACCCGCACCGGCGGCATCACCGAGTTCGTTCCGCTGCCCTTCGTGCACAAGGAGGCCCCGATCGCCCTCAAGGGCAACGCCCGCAAGGGTCCGACATTTCGCGAGGCGCTGCTCATGCATGCGGTAGGCCGGCTCGCCCTTCATCCTCTCATCACCAACATCCAGGGATCCTGGGTGAAGCTCGGGCCGCAGGGCGTGGCGCGCGTCCTCGATGCCGGCGCCAACGATCTCGGCGGCACTTTGATGAATGAATCGATCACCCGCGCGGCTGGCGCCTCGCACGGGCAGGAACTTGGTCCCGAACGCATGGACGCGCTGATCCGGGCAAGCGGGCGCACCCCGCGCCAGCGCACCACCACCTATGGCGATCCTGACCGGGGCCAGGTGGCGAAATCCTATGCAGCCGCTCCGCTGGCCGATGTTGTCAACGAGCTTACGACCCGCAAGTGGGCCCGCCTCGCCGCCGAGTGACCGGCAACCGGACGGCCGCGAGGCACGCTATGTGGTACGCAGGCGGGGGATGATCTCCTTGGCGATGACCTCAATCTGTTCCATCTCGTAGCGGTAGGGCACGAAAATGATCTTCTGCACCCCCACGTCGAGGTGGGCCTGGAGTTGTTCGACGCACTCATCGACGGTGCCCATGATGGCGCTGTCGGTGGTGGAATCGCTCCACGACGCAAAGTCCCATTCGGTGGTAAGCCATTCCATCATCGGCTGTTCGATGTCGGAACGATTGCCGACCATGATTGGCAGCTGATTGGCGTTGAGGAGCGTATCGGGGTCCTTGCCGCCCTGTTCGGCAAAGTTGCGGATTTTAGCCCACGACTTGGTGAACCCTTCGGGGGTGTAGAAATAGGTCAGCCATCCATCGCCGCTGACCGCGGCGCGCTGCAAGACACGGTCGACATAGCCGCCGATCAGCAGTGGCGGCCGGGGCTTGGTAAAGGGCTTCGGATACATGACCGCCGAGCGCAGATTGTACGGCCCGAATTCGCCGGTGACCTGATCTTCGGTGAACAACCGCGTCATCACCTCGAGGTTGATGTCCATCAGTTTTCCGCGCCGGTGGAAATCGACGCCGACGGCATCGAACTCGCGCTTGTACCAGCCGGAGGCCACACCGAGCATCAGCCGGCCCTTCGAGATCTGATCGATCGTGCTGACCTGCTTGGCC
>CAYWVA010000009.1:0-25542 GCA_964461545.1 uncultured Rhizobiaceae bacterium
GTGGCGCTTTTCTGGATTGCGTTGAAGCCCAAGTGTGAGGCCTGGCCCGATCCGCTGTCCCACGCTCCCGCTGCGCTACAGCGACGAGACCCGTATTCCGACACACTTTTGCAAGGGCCTCTACACGCCTGCCCAGGCGGGCAGGCGATTGCATTGACATGCCAAAGGACCGGCAGGAGTTGATCGTGTCAGCAGGGCCCAATCTCGGCCTTTGCGCACGGTCTACCCCAGCAATTTCCCCTGCCATGCCGATCACCTTCGCAGGACTCGGTAACCAACACTGCGAGCAACAGCTGCTCCAAATCCTGAATGGCCGTGCAGGGCAACAAAATGCCGTAGGCGTCGCTCCCCGCCTCCGCATGCGGCTATGCAGAGACTAATAATTCGAGGACACGCCGTAAGTTATTGAAAATGTTGGTAGCGGAGGCGGGACTTGAACCCCCGACACGCGGATTATGATGCCGATCGTAACGATGCGAAATTAAGATCTTAGAGGAGGCGAAGCTGTCAAACCTCCCGCAAAGATCAAATACTTAGATGCGTTTTGTCAAACCTGGCGGGCTCTGAGCAGCAAGAGATTCGAGCGTCGGTAGAGGTAACATCAGCTTGCGGCGGACGGTCGATTGTCATTGGATTCGCTGCTGAGGCTGATAAATTCAACCCACATCTTCAAATTTTTCCACCGAGAATTCTGCTATTCCACCGTTCTCAGCCGACCAAGCCGCCGGTTCATACAAATATCTTTCAAGTTCACGCACACTCGACGTGTCGTATAGATTCATGTCTTTTGCATATTCTAAAACATCCCACCATGTCGAAAGATAGTGCAGAGATAGGGACAATTTATTTAGAACTTCTCTGCTTCCAGGAAAAATGTCATAGTAAAAAACGACGAAACAGTGGTCTATAGACAGAGACGCCGCGCGTATTGTTTTGGTGAAGTGTATCTTACTTGCGCCATCCGTGGCTAGATCCTCTACCAGGAGCGCCTTCTGCCCTGAAACTATGTTTCCCTCAATAGGGACATTGCGCCCGAACCCTTTTGTCTTCTTCCTAACATACAGCATAGGCAACATGAGCTGGTCCGAAACCCAAGCGGCGTAAGGGATCCCGGCAGTTTCTCCTCCCACCACGCAGTCAATGGACTCGTGCCCAATCTTCTTGAAGATCGTGGAGACGGCGAGCGACGTAATGGCTGATCTGACGCGCGGGTACGAGATGAGTTTCCGGCAGTCAACATAGACGGGACTCGCCCACCCGGACGTAAAGATGAACGGATCGGACAGATTGAGATGGATCGCGCCCACCTCGAACATCATCTTGACGGTCTCTCGAGCAATCTTGCGATCATCGCCCGGTCGGGGCCCGCCGCCCATCGTCGGTTGATCGGCCATTCCATCCCATCCTTGAAAAGCACGACTGGCTTGTGCCGACCCTTGTCGCGCCAACCACGCTGCCGTGGGCGGGAAATTAACTAGCGCGATTGCTACGGCCAGGGCAAGTGCCGGCTGTATCGACGGCCCGCCGACGGTCCGCCGTAACGCTCACGATGTTCTGAGACGACGGAGGCTCAAGGTTCTGATCCACCCCATTGGCCGATGTTAGAACAAAAAAATCGAAAATTTAGATTATCGTTGACAGTTTGCACCCCAGTGCGCTTTCTTATGAGTGCCGCGATCCCGATCCTCCTGAACCAGTACAGATGGCCCATATCTCTGGGCAAAATAGGAGGCCAAGGTGGTCCAGCGGCCCTCTTGGTGAGGTAACCTGAGCAGAAAGTGGAGGAAGCGCTATGCGTCTATTAGTTCCCATGCTCGCGGCCGTCATGGTGGCGCTAGGAGTGCCGACTGTGAGCGGCCAGGAAATGACGATCAAGTTCAGCCACGTCAACACGGATAATACGCCAAAGGGTTATGCAGCAAACAAGTTCAAGGAGCTTGCCGAAGAATATCTTGCCGGCCGGGTGAACATTGAGGTCTATCCCAACTCCTCGCTGTTCGGTGACGCCCAGGAGATGGAGGCTCTACTGCTAAACGACGTGCAGATCATCGCCCCATCGCTGTCGAAGTTCGAGCGCTACACCGACCGGCTGCAGGTGTTCGATCTGCCCTTTCTGTTTCCAGACGCCGACGCCGTCACCCGCTTCCAGCAGAGCCCGGCCGGCCAAGATTTACTGAACTCGATCAGTGATCGTGGCTATACCGGTCTGGGCTACATCCACAACGGCATGAAGCAGATGTCGGCCAGGAGCAAGGTTCGCCTGCCCGAAGATGCCCGGGGTTTGCGGTTCCGCATACAGCCCTCCCAGGTGATTGAGGAGCAGTACCGCGTCGTCGGCGCCAATCCGCAGAAGATGGCGTTCTCTGAAGTCTATCAGGCATTGCAGACCGGTGTCGTCGACGGTCAGGAGAACAGCTGGACCAGCATCTACACCATGAAGTTCTTCGAAGTTCAGCCATATATCGTGGAAACCAACCACGGCATGATGAGCTTCATGGTGACCGTTTCGACCCGCTGGTGGGAGAGCCTGCCAGAGGACATCCGCGAAGGGCTCAACCGGGCCATAGTCGATGCCGCGGCAGAGGCCAACGCTTTCGCCGAGCAGATGCACCAAGAGAACAAGCAGCGCATCATCGAATCCGGCCGATCCGAAGTCATCACTCTGAGCGAACAGGAGTTGCAGGCTTGGCGTGACGCAATGCGACCGGTGTGGGACAGGTTCGAGCATGAGATCGGTGCCGACCTGATCGAGGCGGCCCAATCGGCAAGCGGGAGCTGACAGTCGGTTCTGCGAAGGGGCCTGGTCCATGCTGTCACGCGCCTTCAATCGCCTGGAGGAAGGCCTCATCGCCTTCCTCCTCGCCTTAATGACGCTGGTGACCTTCGTCCAGGTAGTGCTGCGTTATGTTTTCAACGCCGGGTTCATCTGGGCTCTGGAGGCCACGACCTATCTCTTCGCGTGGCTGGTGCTTATCGGAATCTCCTACGGCGTTAAGTCCGGGGCCCATATCGGCGTCGACGTGTTCGTCGGATTGCTGCCGCGCAGGGGCAAGCAGGTGGCGGGGGTCATCGCCGGCCTGCTCAGCATCCTTTATGCCGTTCTCCTTCTCATCGGCAGTTGGCAATATTTCGAGCTCGTCCGGATGATCGGGGTCACGGCTGAGGATCTGCCCATCCAGCGTTGGATATTGGTGATCATCCTGCCCATCGGTTTTGGGCTCCTGTTGGTGCGGCTTGTCCAATCAACGTGGTCGATCCTGCGCGGCGAAGAAGTCGGTCTCAGACTGGTCAACCAGGCGGCCGAAGCGATGAAGCACCGTGAGGATGTCGACGGGCGGTCGCTCGCTGCGCGGAAGTCACGCAAGGACGCGGAGGAATGACCGCGACCTTTCTCATTGGATCGCTGTTCAGCTTCCTGTTTCTCGGAATGCCGATCGCTATTGCGCTTGGGCTCGCCAGCGTGCTCACCGTCCTGCTGTTCACGCCCGATTCCTTGGCGTCCATCGCGCTCAAGTTCTTCGCCACCATGGAGCACTATACGCTCCTGGCTATGCCGTTCTTCATCCTGTCGAGCGCCTTCCTCACCAATGGCGGGGTGGCGCGCCGGCTGATCAATTTCGCCACATCCGCGGTCGGCCATGTGCCGGGCGGCCTGGCGGTCGCCTCGGTGTTTGCCTGTGTGCTGTTTGCGGCCATATCGGGATCCTCGCCGGCCACCGTCGTCGCCATCGGTTCGATCGTAATCGCCGGCATGATCCGGACCGGGTACTCGCCGGCTTTCGCGGCCGGGTGCGTATGCACCGCCGGCACGCTCGGAATTCTGCTGCCGCCGTCGATCCCGATGATCGCCTATGCCGCCACCACCGAGACATCTGTGGGGCGGCTGTTCCTGGCGGGGACCATTCCCGGGCTTCTGCTCGGCCTCATTCTCATGGTGTCGATCTACATTCTTGCCCGCTTCACTGGGCTGGCGCGGATGGATCGTGCCTCATGGTGGGAGATGGTGGGCGCCGGGCGTGAGGCGATCTGGGGGATCTTGCTCATCGTCATCATCATGGGAGGCATCTATGGCGGCATCTTCACGCCGACCGAGGCGGCATCCGTCGCCGCGGTCTATGCCTTCGTCATTGCCGTTTGGGTCTACAGGGATTGCCCGCTGACCGAGGTTCCCCGGGTTCTGCTTGAGGCCGGCAAGATGACAGTCATGCTGCTGTTCATTGTGGCCAATGCCTTCCTGTTCGCGCACGTCTTGACGGCGCAACGCATTCCGGACTTCCTGGCTGCCCAGATCATCTCGGCCGATCTCGAACCCTGGATGTTCCTGATACTGGTGAACCTGCTTCTCCTCGTCGCCGGCAATTTCATGGAACCGGTGGCAGTCATTCTCATCCTCGCTCCGGTTATCTTCCCGGTGGCGCTGCAACTCGGCATCGACCCCATCCACCTCGGGGTCATTTTCGTGGTCAACATGGAGATCGGCATGGTGACGCCGCCAGTGGGGCTGAACCTGTTCGTAACCTCGGCGATCACCGGCATGAGCCTCATGGACGTTGTCAAGGCGGTGTTGCCGTGGCTGGCGATCCTGGTCGGCTTTCTGATCCTGATCACCTACGTTCCGTGGCTGTCCATCGCGTTGCCCAATTGGCTATTCGGGCCTGAAATCGTATTCTGAAGGAGGTTGAGCGTTAATAATTTCGACAATAACGGGATAATTCGCACTAATCCGCATTGTCGAAGGACGAGGAAGCTGTCATGGATGGGCAAGTTCACGCCCGGGAGCCACGCTGAATGCCACAAGATCCCCTGCAACAATTACTGAGCGGCGAGGTCCGCGTCGTCAACGTCGGTTTGATCGGGTTCGCCCACGATCTGGAGAAGAGCGGTGCCAGCGTCGTTCATGTCGACTGGTCGCCGCCGGCGGTCACCGACCCGAAGTTGTCGGCGCTTCTGGCCAAATTGGGCGCGTGAGCGATGGCCGAGAGTCTTTTCGCCGGCCGCATCGAAGGGGCCAACCGCGAAGGCCATTCCCGCATCCTTAGCGGCGAACCGGTTCTCGTCGACGTCAAGCCGGCGGGAGAGGTGATCGCCGAGCTGCGTGACCGCCTCGTTCTCCACGCCGGTCCGCCAATCACCTGGGACAGGATGTGCGGGCCGATGCGCGGCGCGCTGTGCGGCGCCATCGTACTGGAAGGCTGGGCGGATTCGCTGGAAGTCGCCGAGCGGCTTGCCAGCGGCGGTGGCATCAGGCTTGCCCCTAATCATCAATTCGACGCCGTCGGTCCGATGACCGGCATCACCACGGCGAGCATGCCGGTGTTCGTGGTGGAGAATCGTGTCTTTGCCAACCGTGCCTTCTGCACCGTAAACGAGGGCATGGGCAACGTCATGCGCTTCGGCGGAAACGATCGCGAGGTCATCGAGCGGCTAAAATGGATGGCAGCGGTGGCCGGCCCGATCCTGGGCGCGGCCATTCGCCGGCGCGACGGCATTGCGCTGAAGAACATCGTGGCGCGTGCCCTGTCGATGGGAGATGAGATGCACATGCGCAATGTCGCGGGCTCTGGTCTGATGCTGAGGGAACTCGCTCCTAGCCTGGCGGAAGTCACCGACTCGAAGGCCGATCTTGCTCGCATTTTGCGCTTTGTCGCCGGCAACGACATGTTCTTCCTCAACATCGCCATGGTGATGGCCAAGTCGCTGATTGCGCCGGCCCAGGGCATCGACGACTGCACTATCGTGACGGCCATGGCACGCAACGGCACCGATTTTGGCATTCGCCTTAGCGCTACCGGGGATGAGTGGTTCGTGGCTCCAGCAGCCGAGGTCAAGGGCTTGCTATTCGCTGGGTTCAGCGACGCGGATGCCAATCCTGACATCGGCGATTCGTGCATCGTGGAGACCGTCGGCCTCGGCGGATTTGCCATGGCGGCTTCGCCGGCGGTTGCCGGTTTCGTCGGCGCGGGCTCCCTCAACGAAGCTATCAAGTACACTCGTCAGATGGCCGAGATCACCATCGGGCCCAATCCGGAATGGACGATGCCGACGCTCGAGATGGCGGGGGTTCCCACCGCGATCGACGTACGCAAGGTGCTGCAGACCGGCATCATGCCGGTAATCAACACCGCCATTGCCCACCGCGAGGCCGGCCGCGGTCAGATCGGCGCCGGCATGGTCCATGCACCTGCGGCCAGCTTCGAGCAGGCCCTGATGCGGTTTGCCGAATTCAGTGGAGCCCTCTAAGTGACCGTCCTTATTAACCATGTTCGCCCATCGTTCTATATGGATTCAGTGGCTCTGATGCGGCTGTCGCGGACGATCGGCGATCTGCCCGGCATCGAGCAGGCGGCCCTGATGATCGGCTCGGCGACAAACAAGTCCTTGATGCAGCAGGCCGGGTTGCTGAACGAGAACGGTGAGGAGGCCGGTGCCAACGATCTCATTATGGCCATTGCCGGCAGAGATCGCCAAGCTGTCGATGCGGGCTTGAAGCAAGCCCAGGCGTTGCTCGATCAGCCTGCCGCCAGCGGCCGGTCGGCCGACACCTGGCATCCCAAGAGCATCGACATGGCGGTGCAGCAGTTGCCGGGCGCCAATCTGGCGCTGATTTCAGTGCCGGGCGAGTTCGCGGCCGTCGAGGCGCGCCGGGCCATGCGGCGAGGCTTGCATGTGATGATCTTCAGCGATAACGTCCCACTCACCGAGGAGATCGCGCTCAAACAGGAGGCGCGCGAACGCGGCCTGTTGCTGATGGGTCCCGACTGCGGCACAGCGAACATCGGCGGAACACCGCTGGCCTTCGCCAATGTCGTGCCGCCCGGCGATATCGGCATCGTGGCGGCGTCAGGAACCGGGCTGCAGGAGGTGTCTTGCCTGCTGGCGCGCAACGGTCACGGCGTCTCCCATGCCATCGGCGTCGGCGGGCGCGATCTCAAGGACGAGGTCGGCGGCCTGATGACGCTGATGGCCATCGACGCCCTCGATGGGGATGCCGGCACGCAAGCCATCGTGATTATTTCGAAGCCTCCCGCTGCCGCCGTAGCGGCGAAGATCCTGGAGCGGGTGGCGGCCAGCGCTAAGCCATTCACCGTCTGCTTTCTCGGCGCCGACGCCATGGAACTTCCGGCTAACGCCCGGCAGGCTGCGGATCTGCGCTCGGCGGCCGAGACCGCCATGGGCGGAATATCGATCGCAACAATCCCGGATGCCGTGGAGCGCTCGGCGCTCGCCAGCCGGCTTGCCGGCGACAGGCGTTTGATCAGGGGACTCTATTGCGGTGGCACCCTGTGCGCTGAAGCCCAGCTTGTGCTGCGCCGTGCCGGCCTGGAGGTTGTATCCAACGTGCCGGTGCCGGGAGCCAAGCGGGCCGCGGGTATAGACGAGGCCGGCCATGTGCTGCTCGACCTCGGCGACGACGAGTATACGATCGGCCGGCCGCATCCGATGATCGACCCGAGCTTGCGCGACGAGATGATCAGAACGGCCATGAACGATCCGCACATTGCCGTCATCCTGACCGACGTGGTCATCGGCTACGGTGCCCATCCCGATCCGGCCGGCGAGCTTGCCGGGCTCACCCGGAACGCTGCGCAAGGCGGCCCTGTAGTCATCGCTTCGGTGTGCGGCACCGAGGACGATCCGCAAGTCTATTCGCGCCAAGTGGAGACCTTGATCAAAGCCGGCATCGTCGTGGCGCCGTCTAATGCCCACGCCGCCGAACTGGCGACCGCCGTGCTCAGGGAGCGCGGTTAGCCTCGAGCACTGCCAGACAGGCAACGACGCCAGCGAGTCCGTCCCAGCCGGAGCTGTGTCCGGTCTTGCTCAAGGACAGGAGCGCCCGCTCCAGTGCTGTATCGTTGCACTCCAGAAGCGCGCAAAGCGCCGCGTGGAGTGCATCGGAGCCCATTCCTTCGCTCGCGCATGACAGATGCGCAGCGCTGATGATGCCGGTTCCACTTGCCGCCTCGCGACTCACCGCCTCGGCGAGACGGTCGGCGAGCCGCTTGTGGCCGGTGGCGTGAAGCGCGATCAGCATGCCACAGAGCAGATCGTCGCCTGACGGCGTCAGTCCGGGCCCAAGTCCGATGATCCGGGCCACGGGCGCAGGCGAACTGTTGCTGGCGCTACCGGCCAGCCATGCCAGCAGGTCGCGCAGCACGGGAACGGCGGCTTTAAGCAGGTCAAGCTCACCGTGGGAGGTCACCTCGAGCCTTGTCCAGTCGGCGCACAACGGGCGAAGCAGCGGGGCAAAGCCCTCCGCGAGCGCCCAGTACTCCAGTTGCTGGGCAACCATCGCGAGCCCGCATTTGATCTCACCCCAGCCATGGCGGAGCGGCGTTTGGGGAGGATGCCACTCGGCGGCGGAGGCGAAGTCGACAGCATGACGCTCATCGAGATGGAGACTGGCAGTGCTCGCCCGAACCGGCGACCCTGGCTGCAAGCCCGCGAAGATCGTCTCGGGTGCCTGGATCACCACGTTGAGAGGCCCGGCGCTCAGGTGTGCCGAGCACAGGCAGATGACCTCCCCAGGGCCGAGCTGGACATAGGCGCTGCGGCGGAACGCAGCCAGAATCTCGCCGTCCCGCGCCCCACGCCGCAGATGCCGCAGCGCGACAGGGCCGACCACCAAGCCGGGCAGGCAGTGAAGGTCGTGCGGTGTGGAGGAGATCGGCTCGGGCCGAGATCCGTCAGTCGGCGACAATATGGGTGCCTGTCTCTCCCTTGAGGATGGCGACCGCCTCGTCGAGGTGGCCGATCATCACCCGCCGCCCGCCGCCGCTCAGGAACTCGATGGCGGCATCGATTTTCGGCCCCATGCTGCCTGGCGGAAAGTGACCCTCGTCGTGCAGCCGGCGGACCTCCGAAACTGTCACCCGATCGAGGAAGCTCTGATTGGGCTTGCCGAAATTGATGGCCACCCGTGGCACCGCAGTTAGGATCATTAAGTCTTTGATCCCCAGCACGTTAGCGAGGAGCGCCGATGTCCGGTCCTTGTCGACCACCGCTTCCACCCCATGGCGCTGGCCCTTGGGGCCGCGGACGACCGGGATGCCGCCCCCACCGCCGGCGATCACTACCGCGCCCCGCTTGGCTACGGCCTCGATCAGCGAGATGTCAACCACATGCTTGGGTCGCGGCGAGGGCACGGTATGGCGCCAGCCACGTCCTGAGTCCTCCTGCATCGTCCAGCCGAGTTCCTCACTGAGCGCTCGCGCCTCGGTCTCACCAAAGAAGTAGCCGATCGGCTTTGTTGGGATGTTGAAAGCCGGGTCCTGCGGATCCACCTCTACCTGTGTCAATAGGCATACTACATGGCGGGGATTGCCCACTGCGCGCAACGCGTTCTCAAGCGCCTGCATCAACAGATAGGCGATCCCTCCCTGGCTATGGGCGACGCAGATGTCGAGCGACATGGGCGCCACACGGTCTCGCGCGATGGCCTGGCGAAGCAGCATCTTGCCAACCACCGGGCCATTGCCATGGGTAATGATCAGTTCGGTGTTGAGCTCGAGCAGCGGTAGCAGCGATTTTCCGGTGGCCGCCGCAAGCTCGGCCTGCTCGAGCGACGTTCCGCGGATGCCTTCCGGGTGGGTGGCATTGCCGCCGATGGCGATCACCAAGCGATCCGGGATCGGTAGCTTGTCTGGCACGAGTTCTCCTCCGAGCAGGCGATAGAAACGGTAACATCACCGCAGCAACCGCACAACGGCCAATAACATATATTGGACTTTATTTCGAAAAAAACTTCTTCCTCCGCGATTGACGCCGTCGCGCCGAGTGGTTAGCTTGGCTCCGGATCCTCGGATCCCTTCTCATGCTGCTCCAGCGTCTCGTTGCGCGTCATCGGGCCGACGGGTGCATCAACTAAGCGCAACACGTGGATGTGCAGTCGCCATGGAGATGATCGAGAGAGCAAATCAGACAGCGCTACGCAGGATCCTCGAGTCCGATACCGTTCTGGTGGACGTGCGACCGGCGGACCAGGTTATCGAGGGGTTGGGGAAGCACGTCATCTTGCATGCCGGTCCGCCGCTGAGTTGGGAAACCATGTGTGGGCCAATGCGCGGGGCGGTATGCGGCGCTGCCGTATTCGAGGGCTGGGCCAGCGATCTCGACGCGGCCGAGGCCATGGCCTCGGCGGGAGAGTTCAGCTTTCATCCCAACCACCATTTCGGGGCCGTCGGTCCGATGACCGGTCTTACCACATCGAGCCAGCCCGTGCTGGTCGTCCAGAACCGCGCATTTGGCAACCGGGCCTTCTGCACACTCAACGAGGGCCTGGGCAAAGTGATGCGGTTTGGTGGCAACGATGCCGAGGTCGTGGGGCGGCTGCATTGGATGGCCGATGTCCTCGCGCCCACCCTTTCGGCAGCTCTGGCCTCGCGCGACGGGCTGTCCTTGAGGGGAATCATCGCCCGTGGCCTGGCAATGTCGGACGAGATGCACCAGCGAAATGTTGCCTGCTCGTCCTTGTTCCTGAGGGAGCTCGCGCCTGATCTGGCCAGGACCTGTCGCGATCCAGACAGGCTTGCAGAAGTCCTTGCCTTCATCGGCCGCAACGACCAGTTCTTCTTGAACATTGCGATGGCTATCGGCAAAGCGACCATGGATCCGCTCGGCGATATCGAGGGCTCAACCGTAGTGACCGCCATGTGCCGGAACGGAACCGATTTCGGTATCCGGGTCAGCGGAACTGGCCAGCGTTGGTTCATCGCCCCGGTGCAAATGCCATCCGGGCTCTACTTTCCCGGCTATTCCGAGCAGGACGCCAATCCCGACATGGGCGATTCGGCGATTGTGGAGACTATTGGCCTGGGTGGGTTCGCCATGGCCGCCTCACCGGCCGTGGCCGGATTCGTGGGCGCGGGATCGGCCGCCGAAGCGGCGAACTATACCCGGGCCATGTACGAAATCACCGTGGGCCGGAACCCGGACTGGACGATCCCGGCTCTCGATTTTGCCGGCGTACCGACCGGCATCGACATCCGCAAGGTGGTGCAAACGGGGATCACGCCGGCGATCAACACCGGAATCGCCCATAGGAAAGCAGGCGTAGGGCAAGTGGGGGCCGGGATCGCACGGGCGCCCATGGCGTGTTTCGAGCAGGCGTTAGGGGCATTGGCCGAGACGCTGGGCGTGGCATGATCGGCCTTTACCATGGCTGACCATGTATCGGCATGCCGTTGACGCACTTGTATTTTCGATATTTTCTGCCATACAGATAGATGGCTGTAATCGATATGGTACGGGGTCATGAAGGTGCATGAAACGTCGGCATTTGATGGCGAGTTGATCGCGGGGATTGTGCAGGCGCGCACCCTTGCCCTTGAGGTCTTTGAGCGACTTCGCGCCGACATCTTGAGCGGTAAGTTGGGCCCAGGGACAAAGCTGCGGTTCGAAGATCTGCGCTCGGCATATGGCGTAGGACTGAGTCCCTTGCGCGAGGCGTTGTCGAGGCTGGCGGAAAACCGGCTGGTCGTCTCCGTCGGGCAGCGCGGCTTCCGAGTTCCCACAGTGTCAGTGGAAGAAATCCGCGACATCGCGATGGTGCGCAAGCAGATCGAGGGGCTTGCATTGCGCCTCGCGATCCAGAATGGCGATGATGGCTGGGAGGCCCGCATAGTTGCGGCACGTCACAAGCTGACGGTGTTGGAGCGGAGCAATAGAGACGTTTCCGAGGACCTCTGGGAGTTCAGGCATCGCGAGTTCCACAAGGCACTGATTGCAGCGTGTAACTCTTCGTGCCTGATTCATCTGCACGGGCTGTTGTGCGATCAGTTTGACCGCTATCGCAGGCTATCAGCGAAGAGCAGGCTGCCCAACTCGCCGCGACCCTTGGTCCACCAGCGTATCACCGATGCCACTCTGGATCGCAATGCCGATCTCGCGGTCAAATTGCTGCACGACCACATTGATCAGGCAACGGCCTCGATCATCGCTGGTCTGGCGCCGAAAGCCGCCGACGCTGGCAAGCAGAAGCGAGCCGCAGGGAAGCGGAAAAGCTCGTCCTGAGGCGCCCTGCCTTTCCCCTTCAACCATCAAGATTCGTACCGATACCCTTCGGCGATGCTAAGTGCCGATCGCTCTGTCTAATCAAGACAATAATTTCGAAAATGTTTGACTATCGCTGCAGAATGGGGTGGATTCGGAAGAACTGGAATCCGGAGCAGTTGATCTTCACCTGCGAAGGGAATTGCACCGTCGCATCAGGATCGGGCAAACTTAGAAAGGAAGCAAAGAATGGCTGTTGGCCAGGGAGCTCAGCTTGAATCCATGGTCTACCGCGTCCCCATGGCCTCGCCCGGTGACGTTTCACAGGTAGAGGCTTTGCTGCAGGCAGGAACCGTCGACCCGGGGCACATCGTCGCCATAATGGCGCAGACCGAAGGCGATCCTTATGCCCGCGGCTATGCAACCCTGGCAATGGAGGTTTTGCTGTCGGAGCGTCTTGGCATGTCCAGACAGGAGGTGTTCGAGTCCATTCCGATGATGATGATCGGCGGAGTCGGCGGCATCATGTCGCCGCACATCAACCTGTTCGTGAAGCGCCCCGCAAATTCGGCGCCGCGCAACGGCAAGCGGCTGTCGCTAGGAGTTGCCAGCACCCGCGAACTGAAGCCAGAAGAGTACGGCACCATTGATCAGGTCGATCTCGTCGCCGAGGCGGTGCGGCGCGCGATGCGTGATGCCGGCATTGCCGATCCGTTCGGTATCGAGTGCGTAGAGGTGAAATGTCCGGCAATGACGCCGGCCCGCATCGCTGATGCCGAGCGGCGCGGCAAGAAGGTGGTCAGCGCCAACCCGGTGGTGGCATCGTCGCTGGCCAAGGGCGCCTGTGCCCTGGGCGTGGCGGTGGCAACCGGCGAGGTAAAGCGCGACCGACTCAGCAACGGCGTGATCAATGTCGACAAAACGCTCTACTCCACCGTGGCGTCGACCTCGGCGGGCGGAGAGCAGGTGGCCTGCCGGGTGCTGGTTATTGGCAATGTCGAAGGCGCGCCGGGATCGCTGGTGGCGTCGCACGGCGTCATGGAGGACCAGCTCGATGTCAAGGGCGCGAGACAGGCCTTCACCAGCGCTGGGTTCGATCTCGTCGATGGCGTTGTGGCTGAACTGGACCGCGACAGGATCGCTGCGGTTCTCGTCAATGCCGGGGCGGATTTCACGCCGCATGTCAGGGCTCGCCGCCACGTGCTGCACTCCGACTTCCTCGCCCCGTTCTCCGGCATCCAGGCCAAGGCGGTGGCGCACGCCATCGTTGCCTCGATCGTCGGCGACACGCTGTTTCTCGCCTCCGCCGGAGCGGAGCACCAGGGGCCACCCGGTGCCAATCTCGTCTGTGTCATTGCACAAGCGGAAAGGACCTGAGCAATGCTGGACAGCGCGTTGAAGGCCAAAGACCAAGCCGTGGCTGCTCACTTTCGCCTGACCTCGGCAGGCGCCAGCCGGATGGTTGCGGCTGCGGTTGAGAAGGCCGCCCAGATGGGCAAGCCGCAATGTATTGCAGTGGTCGACGATGGCGGTAACCTGCTTGCCTTCTCGCGAATGGACGGGGCCAAGATCCTCAGCATCGAATCGGCCATTCGCAAGGCGACGACAGCTGCTTCCAGCCGGGCGCCCACCGGCGGCATTCAAGGCGAACTCGAGTTTCGCCTTGCCCATGCCACCTCCGGGCGTCTGGTCAATCTGAAGGGGGGGCTGCCGATCATCGTCGACGGCATCACCATCGGCGGCATCGGCGTCGGCTCGCAGACCGGGGAGGAGGATCTTGAAGTGGCTAAAAGCGCCCTTCGCGTCATCAAGGGTGCCCAACAGTTCGATTAGGCGCCCATCGCCAAGGCGAGATTGTTCCCAGTTCGTGCCGAGAGGATTGATGCATGCTGCGCTCTGCTTCCTCGCCCCGGGGAATGGTCACCGCGCCCCATCATCTGGCCGCCCAGGCGGGACTTGCCGTGCTTCGCGATGGCGGCAATGCGATCGAGGCCATGGTGGCGGCGGCCGCCACGGTGGCGGTCGTCTATCCGCACATGAACAGCATCGGAGGCGACGGCTTCTGGCTCATCAAGGCGCCGGAGCGGGAGCCCTTCTGCATCCTCGCTTGCGGCCCGGCAGGGTTGCGTGCCAGCCGGGACGTCTATCATCAGGCGGGTCTCGGCGCGATTTCGTCGCGCGGCCCGCTGGCCGCCATCACGGTCGCTGGCTGCATCGGCGGTTGGACCAAGGCGCTGGCCGTCAGCACACGGCTGGACGGCAGGCTGCCCCTTCGGCGACTGCTCGAGGAGGCGATCTGGTATGCCGGCCACGGTTTTCCGATGACTGGCAACCAGGCCGAGACGCTGGCCGGCAAGTGTAATGAACTGATCCAGGTTCCCGGATTCGCCGACGCCTTCCCGCCGGGCGGACAGGCGGGGGAGGTCTTCACCCAGCCGAGGCTCGCTGCCACCCTAGAGCGGCTGGCTGGCGCCGGTCTTGAGGACTTCTATCGCGGCGAACTGGCTCGCAGCCTCGCTCGCGACCTTGAGAGCGCCGGCAGTCCGCTTCGGGTCGACGACCTCGAAAGCTATGAGGCGATGACCGTTGCCCCGCTCGCCATCAAGCTGTCGCAGGGAACCGTGTTCAACACCCCGCCGCCGACCCAAGGGCTGGCGTCTCTGATGATTCTCGGCCTTTTCGACCGGCTCGGCATCTCCGAGAGCGATGGCTTCGACCATGTCCACGGGCTTGTCGAAGCGACAAAGCGTGCCTTTCTGGTGAGGGATCGGGAGATCTCTGATCCGGCCCACATGACCTCCGATCCATCCTCCTTCCTCGCCGACGGCCACCTCGACATTCTCGCGAGGCGGATCGACCGGCGCCGGGCCATGCCGTGGCCGGCGGCTGCGAGCAAAGGCGACACGGTGTGGCTGGGGGCAATCGATTCCACGGGCTTGGCCGTCAGCTACATTCAGAGCATCTATTGGGAGTTCGGCTCCGGCGTGGTTCTCGACGAAACTGGGGTCCTCTGGCAAAACCGTGGTGCATCGTTTTCGCTCGACCCTGCCTCGCGCAACGTCCTGGCTCCGGGAAAGCGGCCCTTCCACACGTTGAGCCCGGCGCTTGCGGTGCTCAACGGCGAGCGCATCATGGTCTATGGCACCATGGGCGGGGAAGGCCAGCCGCAGACCCAGGCGGCGGTCTTCACCCGGGTTGCCCATTCCGGCTGCGATCTACAGGCGGCAATCACTGCCCCGCGCTGGCTCCTGGGACGCACCTGGGGAGCGGAAAGCACCTCGCTCAAGCTCGAGGCCGGGTTCGACGTGGACCTGGTCGGCGAGCTGGCAAGCGCCGGCCACATCGTGGAGATCGTGCCGGCGTTCTCCGACGTCATGGGCCATGCCGGCGGCGTCATCCGTCTGGCCAACGGCATGCTTGAGGGCGCCAGCGACCCGCGCAGCAACGGCTGCGCGGCGGGATACTGAGACGTCTTATGTCGTCTCCGGCCGGGTCTGGGCCCAAAAGGTCACGCGCTGCTCGATTACCGCGAAGACGGCGTAGAGAAGGACGCCGAGGATGGCGAGCACGAACAGTCCGGCAAACACCAGCGGGACGTCGAAGTTCGAGCTGGCCAGAATCATCATCGCGCCGATACCGGTGTTGGCGGCGATGCTTTCAGACACCACCGTGCCGACGAAAGCCAGCGAGATCGAGATCTTCAGCGCCGCGAAGAAGTACGGCATCGAACTCGGCAGGCCGACGTGTATCAGGGTATCAAGCTTGCTCGCCCCAAGCGCCCTGAGAATGTCCTCGAGCTCGGACTGGGTAGTGGCAAGCCCCGTCGCGACGTTGGCGATGATGGGAAAGATGCAGATCACCAACGAGGTGATGATAGCCGGAATGGTGCCGATTCCGAACCAGATGACCAGAATGGGCACGATCGCCACCTTGGGCACGCTGTTGAAGCCGATGAGGATCGGATAGGCCGCCTCGTAGACCCAGCGCGAGGAGCCCACCGCAACCCCAATGGCGAGCCCGAGGACGACGGCAAGGCTGAACCCGACCAGGGTCGTATAGAGTGTCTGGCTGGCGTGGACCCAGATCTGCGGGCCGCGGGTGAAGAGCTCGGCCAGGAACTGACTTGGCCGCGGGAGCACGAATGCCGGTATGCTGAAGACGATGCAGGCAATCTCCCACACCGCGAACAACAGCACCGTGAAGGCGTAGGGAGAAACGGTGCGCAGCATCTTGACGTAGCGATCTGGCATTCTATGGGGTCACTTCCGCGGCGTGACGAACCTTCTCGATGTGCTTTCTCAGGTCGTGGACGGCATCGACGAAGGCCTCCTCGTAGCACAGCTCGATGCTCCTCGGCCGGTTGAACTTGATGGTCTTGCTGTAGACGATGCGGCCGGGGCGGGCGCTCATGACGTGAACCGTATCGGCGAGGTAAACCGCCTCCCTCAGGTCGTGGGTGATGAGCACAATGGTCGGCTTGTTGCGTAGCCACAGGGCCTCGAGCACCTGCCACAGCTCCTCGCGGGTGAAGGCATCGAGGGCGGCAAAGGGCTCGTCGAACAGCAGCATTCTCGGTTCGTGGATCAACGCCCGGCACAGCGATGCCCTCTGGCGCATGCCGCCCGATAGCTGCCAAGGGTACTTGTACTCGAACCCCGCCAAGCCGACCACCGAGAGCAGTTCCATGGCCCGCTCGACATAGTCTTCGCGATGGCGCCGGAAATGCCGCCGGTGCGGCTTGACGATCTTCAGCGGCAGCAGGACGTTGTCTAGCGTCTTGAGCCACGGCAGCATAACCGGATTCTGAAAGGCGATTCCGACAATGCTGAGGGGGCGGGTGACCTCGGCCCCCTCCACCATCACGCTTCCCTGGGTGGCCCGCAGCAGTCCCGAGACCAGCTTGAGGATCGTCGATTTCCCGCAGCCGCTCGGGCCGACGATGGCGGTGAACTCGCCCTGCGCAACGCTGAACGAGGTGCCAGCAAGCGCCATGGTGCCGCCGGAGCCGCCATAGCGCAGCGACACGTCGCGCAAGGTAACGAGAGGCTCAGGCACGCTCGCCGGCGGGCGGGCCTGAAGCCTCGACACGCTACTTACGGCAGGCATTCAGAACTCCCCGGCGAGAACTCGCTGGTGAAAATCTGATCCGGGGAGGGCGGAGTCTTGATGTCGTAGGTATCGACCGCCACCTGGATCGAGCGCTGCAGGCGATCCTCGTCGACGTTGCCGAATCCGACCCGTTCGACCTCGGGTGAGAAGATCAGCGAGTCATAGGTTTGGCGGGTCTTGTCGATCTCGAGCTCGTTCTTGAGCAGCGGCTCGCGCTTCAGCACCGCCTCAACGCCCTCCTCGATGTTGTCCCTGACATAATAGACCGCCTTCTTCAGGGCGCACAGAAAGCCCCGCACGGCCTCCGGCTTCTCGGTCAGCAGCTTTTCTGAAAAGATGATGGCGTTGCTGTAGGGATCGAGGCCGTAGTCGCTGTAGAACATATAGTTCGCACCGTCGGGGTCCTGGCCCATGGTCTGGAGCCCGAAGCGCACGGTGATGTAGTATCCGGCCACAGCATCGACGTCGCCGCGCACCAGCATCTGCTGGCGTAGCCCCGAGTCCATGTGCTGCCATTCGATGTTTGTGGCATCGATGCCTGAGGCCTTCACGAAAGCCGGGAACAGCTTGAAGGCGGCATCGTTGGCCGATGCCCCGAGCGTCTTGTCCTCCAGGTCCTGCGGCTTTTCGATGCCCTTGTCCTTCAGCGACACGAGCACGAAGGGCGGCACGTAGTAGTGCATCTGCACCGCCTTCATGCCGAAGGTCGGATTCTCGGCCTTGAACTGGATCACCGCATTGACGTCGCCAAAGCCGGCATCGTAGGCACCCCCGGCAACCTGGGTCACCGCGGCGGCCGATCCCGAGCCTTGGTCGAAGGTGACTTCGAGCCCGTGCTCTGCGAACCACCCCTTGTCCTCTGCAAGAAAGAAGTACGCCTGCGGGCCTTCGTACTTCCAGTTGAGGATGAACTTGATCTTGGTCGACTCCTGAGCTGCCGCTGTGGCAGGCATCGCTACCGCCGCGCCGAGCGCCAGACTGGAAAGGATCGCTTTGAAGTTCATTGTCTTGCCTCCTCCCTTGAATGTTCTTGGTGACTGGCCTCTGTCAGGCCGTTCAACAGATCGTCTGTTGTCGTGGAAAAGCCGTAGAGCGTATGAACGAGGTGGTAGACGGCCTCCGAGCAGTTCTGTGGAGACGCCGTTCCACACGCGTCGCGCACCACTATGCAGTCATAGCCATGGAAGCTCGCGTCGATCAGCGTCGCGAAGACGCACACATCGAGGTTGACCCCGGCAAACAGCACTGTGGTTATCTGCCGGTTCCTGAGCAGACTGTCCAGTTCGGTGTCGGGAAACCCGCTGAAGCGGTACTTGTGGACGAGGAAGTCCGCCGCCTCAGGCCGGAGTTCATCGACAAGCGCCGAGCCCGGGCTGCCCCTGACCAGGATCGGACCGCCGCCGCCCGGCCGGTCGTCGCCATAGCCGCGCTGGCGGCCGTCGGGATTGCCTGCATGGACGACGTTGGGCGGCAGGTTGGCGATGTCGGCCCGGTTGCCCCAGTTTAGCCAGACGATGGCGACGCCGCTGCGCCGCAGTTCCGGGATCAGGCGGGTCTGGGCGACAATGGGCTCCCGCACCGGGCGGAGGTCGACACCTTTGCCGTGGAACCAGCCGCCGGCGGCGCAGAAGTCCTTCTGCATATCGACCACCACAAGGGCAGTGCGGTTGAGATCGAGAATGAGGTTGTGGGGCGTGGCGGCAATTCGGCAAGGCAGTTGTTGGAGTGGGGGTCGGACGAGATCCACCGTGCCATTCGAGGCAACACGCCACGCATTTCTTTCCGACGCGCCCAAGGTCATCCAGTCAGATTGCAGGACCGAGTCATTGCCCATGCTCACCTCGTCGCTCTCGTTGGGCAAGCGACCATGCTCCAGGGCCCTGCCAACGATGCCTAGCACCCAATCAAGTGGTATGCGCGTTGCGACTGACTCCATAGGAGCAACGGTGCCATGTCAAGCTTTTTCGAAATTTCTTCTGAAACAGGATTTTTCGCTGGATGAAGTGCTGGCCTTTGGTGTGTAAGCAGACATGGGCGGACTCCAGTCGAGCCTTGGCGGCGCCCGCGGCGATTGCACTGGCCTCGCCGGTCGCCGGTGATGAGGTGGCCGGCGCCACCGATGTGGCCGAGCTTCAGGATGTCGTTACGCAAGAGCTCGCCTGGATGGGCCCGCTCATAGCGGCGCACCAGCTCGGCTGGCTCGAGGTTGTTGAGCTTGTTGAGGCCCAGGCTTGGGGACGCGGCAGAAGGTGGCGGCGAGCGCCGACTTCGGCGGCGATTTGCTTGCTGATCCAGCGCTGTCGTCTGAGCTCGGCAATGCGCTCGATGGTCGGTAGCAGCGTGGGGCGAGTGGGCTATCCTTCTTCCATGCCAGACTCCAACATCACGGTTAACAATTCCCAAAGGACGCCCTCTAGCGCAGTCTGGCAAAGCGATCGACGTCTCCGGTGTCGGCCAGCGTCCGCTTGATCATGTCGCGATAGTACGGATACTGCTTGGCGATCTCCTTGTGGGCCTGGCTGCTCCGGCTGCGGTGGCGCGAGACGATCTCCTCGGCCTCGTTTAGCACCGCGGCTTCGTCGATCGTCGTGAGCACCCCGTCGCGAAGCACCGGTCGTCCGGCGACGAAGACATGTTCGACCCCGGAGCCGTTCTCGTAGTAGAGAAGATGGTTCCACACATCACCCATGGGCCGGTGCCAGTGGTGATCAAGGTCGATCACCATCAGATCGGCCAGGGCGCCTGGCCGCACAACGCCGAGTTGTCCCGCTTTGGCCAAAGCGCGTGCCCCGCCGCGCTGAGCATTGACCAGCAGTTGCTCCGCCGACAGCCAGCGCTCGAAGTCAGGCTCGGTCACCCGCGACAGCAGATTGGCGACGCGCAGCTTTTCGAACATGTTGACGGGTCCGCAGTTGGCCCCGTCCGTGCCGACAGCGATCGCCAGCCCCTTGCCGGTGAGCCGCAGTAAGGGAAATATCCCGCTGCCGATATGAAGATTGCTGGTCGGAACGTGGACCAGCGTCACGCCAGCCTCCATGGCCGCGGCTATGTCGGCGTCGCTGCACCAGATGAAGTGAACCAATGAGCTTTTGGCGTTGAGGATGCCAAGCTCGCACATTTGGCGAATGAAGCCGGTTTTCGGTGCCATGACGGCCTGCGTCTTGGTCTCGAGCATGTGGGTGTGGAGGCCGAGCCCGTGGCGCTTCTGAAAGTGTGCCGTCAGGTCGAGCAGTTCCGGGGAGCAGCGCTGCGGACCGTCGACTCCGAGCAGGACCTGCAGTCGCCCATCTGCGGACTTCGCCACGTAGTCGAGGGCTTGCTCGAGGACCACGAAGTATTGCGCTGGGTCGGGCCTGACTGCGGACATCGGCGCCCTTTGCCGCTCAGACCCAAGCGGAACCGTGTCACGATATGGCAGATCGGCAAACATCGGCGCCACAGCCGCGCGGATGCCGATTTCACCATAGGCCCGCAACACCGCCTCGATCGCCTCAAACGTCATGGCGGGCCGATGGGAGAAATGGTCGACGACCGCAGTCGTGCCAGTGTGCAGCATGGTGATCGCGTCGACCAGTGCGCTGATATAGACGTCGCGCGCGCTCCGGCCCGCCCCCGCAGCGATGACATGCAACATGTAGATGTCCAGCGGCTGTATGTCGACCGACCCCTTGAGCAGGGCGGCGTAGGAATGGGCGTGGGCGTTGATTAGACCGGGCAGAACGATACGCCCCGAGGTATCGATAATTTCGACGCGCGCTGCGCCAGCTGGTGGTCGAACCTGTCCGACCGGGCCGACCGCGGCGATCTCGCCTCCGCTAAGCCAGATTTCTCCAGGATCGTAGACTGTGCCATCCTCGTCGCAGGTCAGCACAGCGCCTCCATGGAGGCGGATATAGTCGTCAGCGGCAGGACCGACGCTGTCGTGGATGAGGTCGGACATTGGCTATCCTTCAGCGATAAAAAAGCCAGGGAAGCAGTAGCGTAATCTGAGGCACGTAGGTGATCAGCACTAGGCCGAGAATGAGAACCCCGAGTGGCGGCAGAACTGCTCTTGCTACTTCGTGCACTGGCATCTTGGCGATTGCCGAGGCCACAAACAGGTTCAATCCGACCGGCGGCGTAACCATTCCAATTGCCAGATTGATGATGGCGATGATTCCGAAATGTACCGGATCGACCCCGTAGAGCTCAGCGATGGGCTGCATCAACGGTGCCAGCACAATGAGGGCGGAAACGCCGTCGAGGAAAAATCCCGCCACCAGCAGAACTATATTGAAAAGGATCAGCAGCACCCATTGGGACTCGGTGAGCGACAGGACGGCGCTTGCCAGCAGGGATGGGATGCCCTGGCTGGCCAGCAGCCAGGAGAACGCCGAGGCACCCGCCGCGATCACCAGAAGGGTGGCTGAGAGTAGGCCGGCGGCGCGCAAGATCTGATAGATTTCGCGCGGGCCGATCTGGCGATAAATGAAGACGCTGATGAGGAAGCCGTAGACTACCGCCACGGCAGCCGATTCGGTCGGGGTGAAGATGCCGGAGTAGATGCCGCCGAGCAGCACCACCGGTAAGCCAAGTCCCCAGCCGGCGCGGCGCAACGCGCGCCACACCACAGCCCACGTCGGAGCCGGGCCCGGCTGCATGCCGGCGCGCCGCGCATGCACGTGGCAATAGATCATCAGCATTCCGCCAAGCACCAGGCCCGGAAGAAACCCGGCGATGAACACCTGACCGATGGACGTGCCGGTGACCGCGCCGTAGACGATCATGGTGATGCTGGGCGGAATGATCAGCCCGAGGGTGCCTGCGGTGGTGACGATGCCGACGGCAAAGCCGCGCTTGTATCCGCCTTCAATGAGGGCCGGGATCATGATGGTGCCGATGGTGGCTACCGTTGCAGGGGCCGATCCCGATATGGCGGCAAAGAACACGCACGCCAGCACGCTGGCAATGGCCATCCCGCCGCGAAAGCCGCCCACTAGGACCCGCGCCAGATCGATCAGCCGCTCCGCAAGTCCCCCAACGCGCATCATTTCGGCTGCGAGGATAAAGAACGGGATCGCCATCAGAGTGAAGTTGTTCATCCCGGCAAACATGCGCTGCGGGACGATGGACAGGGGCACGCCGGTAAACAAATAGAGAACGACGAAGACCGTGAGCGACAGGGCGATAAAGATCGGCAGGCCCAGCAGCAGAAAGGCTGCGAGGACCGACAGGATGCTTGGGATCATGGAGGCTGCCTGGCTAGGCGCCCGGCAACGGGCCGGTGACCCTGTCGCCGTCCGGCCCCAGAAGGCCGCGGCCCCAAGCGGCGTCGATAAACAGCTGGGCAAACCTGAGCGCCAGGAGAGCGCCACCCACCACGAACACGGAATAGACCCACGACATCGGAAGTTGAAGCGCTGAAGACACTTGGCCGATGCTCGCCGTCGTCATCACGATGGGGTAGCCGAAGACGACCAGAGCGATGCCGAACACCAGCCCGCACAACGCCGCGGCTGCCAGCAGCGGACGGTGAAAGCGTTGCGGAAGGAACGCAACGAGGAGGTCGACGGAGATGTTCGAGCCCAGGCGCACGCCCATGGCGGCGCCGATGAAGCTCATCCATATGACAATGAAGCGTGTGACCTCCTCAGCCCAGGGGATGGACGTCCCAAACCCATAGCGGAGGATCACCTGTGTGGTGATGAGGATGGTGATCAGCGCCATGCTGATCACCATCAGCCACTCCTCGCACTTGTTCAGTATGCGGTTTGCCGTTCGCAGCATTGTTCAATCAAGCTGGCAACCGTCGCCTTATTCGCTCAGCCACCTTGACCGGTTGCATCGTATACGCGCTTCAGAAGCTCTGGCGTCACCACACTTTCGAAGGCCTCATGGATCGAACGGCTCGCCTCGACGAACTTCTGACGTCCTTCATCGGCAAGCTCGTGGACCTCGATGCCGGTTCCGCGCAGTTTCTCGATAAGCTCGTCATTGAACCGGTGCGATTCCTCACGCTGCCAATCGCGCGCCTCTTTGGCGGCTTGCGCAATAACCTGCTGCAGATCCTCAGGCAAGTTATCCCAGGCAGACTTGTTCATGATGAGGGCATAACCAAGATAAGCGTGATTGCTCAGCGTCAAATGGTCCTGGACCTCGTAAAAGCGCATCTGGTGTATCGAAACAAGCGGGTTCTCCTGCGCGTCTGCGACCCCCTGCTGCAGGGCCGTGTAGGTTTCCGCGAAGGAAATCGGAAGCGGGTTCGCCCCCCAGGCACGATACTGTTGGATCAGCAGCGGGCTGTCCATGGTCCTCACCGCCATGCCTTCGAGATCGGAAGGCTCAAGGACCGCTCGGCCCTTGCTCGTTATCTGTTTGAATCCGCTCTCCCAATACGCCAGTCCTTTGAAACCCTTGTCTTCCAGGCTGGTCAGCAACTCCTGGCCGACATCGCCGTCGAGCACGGTGTAAGCGTCTTGCGGCCTGGGAAAGATGAACGGCAGGTCGAAAAGCTGCATTCGGGGCTCGAACTGGCCAAGGACGGCCGTCGGTGGGAACCCGATCTGCACGGAGTTGAACTGGATCTGCTCGATGATTTCGGTATCCGTCCCAAGCTCACCCGCCGGATGGATATTGATATGGATCCGCCCGTCACTGCGCTCTGCAACCAGCTCGGCCATGCGTTCAGCGGCGCGGTGGGCCGGGGTGTCGGTCTTCAGGATATGCGCGAAGCGGAACGTGAACTCGGCGGCTACGACCGAGTTGAGCGACAATGACAATCCGGCTACTGCGACGACTAGCCCCAGCTTGTACCAATGGTTTTTCATATGAGCCTCCCTATCTAAGTGTCTCGATGTGTAGGCGAACCGAATCAACGACTTGCGCAGGCTCTGCGGCGTCGCACGGTGAGATTAGCAGGCCTGCCAAGAAATCGGTGCAAGTTCAAAGCGCCCTCGTAGTATCATTGTGACCGTGCAGTCCGACAATAACGCCATAATACGCTATCAGGGCTGGATTTGAATCGCAATAAGGGAAAAAATCGATTTTCGGAAAGGAATCAGCTGGCCTGCATCTCTCGGTGCACGTTGAAGACGCGCTCGGCCAAGCCCTTGGCATCAGGCATCACTGCTGTGGCCATCTTGCCAAGATGGCTGCACGCCGCGTGAAAGACCCCGATCACCGTCCCGCTGCTGTCGTCGCACCGTTCGAACACCGAATGGCGAGTTCCAGGAACCGCCACATGAGGTCGAGCGCCTCGGCTGGATCGGCCTTGCCCACCTGATCCACGATGGCCCGGCGTTGCGTCTCGAGATCCTCGACCAAGGCCTTCCGATTCTGCCAGTCGACGAAGGATCGGGAGCGCGCGATCGTTAACAGGCGCTTGCGTATCTCGCGCACGACCTCGGCGGGGCTCAACACCCCGGTCAGTTCCAGCCGCAGACGTCGCTTGGCAGCGGCATTGCCTGAACTGATTTCGATCAGTAGCTCGGCCAGCCGCTCGGCTCCAAGGGCTTCGAATTTTCACACCAACGGAAGCCGCCGCGATCGTCGTGATGATCATGGCGGCCGATTTCCTGTTTGATGGTGGCATCGAGCTGATCGTTCTTCTGCAGGGACCTTCGATCTTCAGTGACTGAATCCACCTCGCTCGCAACAGCGAGATTTGGTTCACGGCGATGGCTCTGTTCAGCATATTCGGCCCTTCGGCCGCTGGAAGGACCGCATGGCCAGCGGCGCGTTCAAACTTCAGGCAATCTGCGCTACCGCCTCCACCTCAAAGAGGAAGTCTTCCTTGACCAGCCGGTCCACGACGAGGATAGTGTTGGGAGGAAACTTGTCGCCCCCAAATAGCCGAGGAAAAGCCTCCTGGCGCAGGCGCATGAACGCCTCGATGTCCTGAGAATGGACGAAGAAAGTGCTGAATTTAACGACGTTGCGAAAGTCTCCCCCAGCCCCCTTCAATACGGCGCCAAGGTTGTCGAAGACCTGGCGAAACTGCGCTGCAAAGTCGTTCTTGCCCACAATGTTGCCTTCGAGGTCGACCGACAACTGGCCTGCGATGAACAGGAGCTTTCCGGGCTGCGCGACGCCAATGTGCGAGTAGAGTCCCTGTGCGGGTGCCGTGTTCGGCGGGTCGATGTATTCAACGGGCTGGCTCATGGATCCTCGTCTCCAAAAGATGAACGGCTGCCGACTCATCCGGAAGAGGAGACGGCACGGGGGTAGTGGCCGCGCACTAAGCTAGCGCGGCAGGCCGGCGATCGCTTCGATCTCGACCTTCATGCCGGGAATTGCCAGCTCGTTGACGCCAATGAGCGTGCTAGCTGGACGAGTGCTTCCAAAGAACTCCTGACGCACCGGATTTATCTTGGTCCGGTCGTTCACGTCCGTAAGGTATACTGTCACACGCAAGACGTCGGCGAACGTCGCGCCTGCCGCAGTCAGGAGCTTCTCCATCTGCTCAAA
>CAYWVA010000010.1:0-25158 GCA_964461545.1 uncultured Rhizobiaceae bacterium
GGCGACACCACGGCAGGCGTCGACACGGCCCCCGACATGACCCAGCCGCAGACCGGCGACACCACGGCAGGCGTCGACACGGCCCCCGACATGACCCAGCCGCAGCCCGGTGACACTACGGCAGGCATCGACAGCCAGCCGGGCATCGACGGCACCGCCGAGCGCGGTCTCGGGATCGCCGAATCGGGCGTCGACACTCAGCCGGGCGTTGTGGGGCCAGATGCTGATCAGGTGACGCGGGCCCTGGGCGGGGACTTCGACCGGGATCAGTTCGGGCAGAAGCTTGACGATGCCGGCATCGAGGACCGTGCCGAGTTCCAGGGCAAGCTGGTTCGCGCCAGGACCGAGGATGGCCACAGCCTCCGGCTGCTCATCGGTCCGGAAGGCTTTGCCGGTGACGAGGAGGTCGAACTCAGCGAAGACGAGCTGCGCGAGAAGCTCGAGGACGCCGGCCTGAGCGACGTGCAGGTGGTCGAGGACAATGTTGCGATGATCCGCGGCTCCTACAATGGCCACTCGGTGCTGATCCTCGGCGGCATGGGCATCACCGACGATCCGATGCGCATGGGTGCCGCCCAAACCGGCCAAGACATCGATGTCACCGACATCGAGCGGCCAGAATAACGCACATTGCAGTGACTGTGGTAAGAGGCGGGTCTCGTGCCCGCCTCTTTACTTCTTGGTGCGACAGGCATGGTGTGTGGGAGGAGGGGCGCCGCAAGGTCCCCCTCCTACCCGGTCCGGATTGGCCTTGAGGTGTGCCGGGCTGGCGCGGTCTCTATTGCGCCTAGCTGAGATGCGGGAGGATGCCGAGGATGCCGATCAGGATCAGATAGATCGCAACCACGTAATTGAGCAGACGTGGAACAATGAAGATCAAGATGCCCGCAACGAGCGCGATGATGGGATGCAGTAGGGCGGCTTCGGGCATGTCTGGGCTCCTGCGTGGCAGGTGGTATTCCCGTAAACGGCCACCCATCGCGAATCGTTCCAGTTCCCCGTGCGGAGGAGGTGCTGCGCTGCAAGTTCGGTCTGCTCGAACCCGCCTTGCCTAGATGATTTCGCGCGCGGCATTGGCGGCCGCCGTCTTGGCGATCTTGCCGGCGGCAGGGGTGCCGCGGGCCAGCGACTGGGCGAAATGGGCCGCCTGCTCGATGGTGACCTTGGGCGGCATGGGCGGCTCGTGAGGATCGACGACGGCCTCGATGACTACCGGCCCGGGCATCGCCAGGGCCTCTCGCAGCTGCTCGGCGCACCTAACCGGGTCGTCAATAGTGAAGCCGGGAATCCCGAAGCCGCGCGCCACGGCAGCAAAGTCGATGGGCTGCAGGGTGCAGCCGTATTCGGGATTGCCGAGGAACACCATCTACTCCCACTTGATCTGGCCGAGGGTGTCGTTCTTGATGATGATGATCTTGACGTTAAGATCATACTTGACGCAGGTGGCGAGCTCTCCCATCAGCATGGTGAAACCGCCGTCACCGATGACGCTCACCACCTGCCGGCCCGGGAACGCTATCGCCGCGGCAATGGCGTAGGGCAGGCCGCAGGCCATGGTGGCAAGCGTACCGGAGCACGAAAACATCATGTTTGCGCGAATGTCCACATGGCGGGCGACCCACGTCGTGATGGTGCCGGAGTCGGTGGCGATGATGGCGTCGTCGGACAGGAGTTTGCTGAGTTCCTGGGCCACCACCTGGGGCTTCATCGGCGTGTCGGTGCGTGTGGCGCGCTCACCCATCAGGTCGCGCCAATCCTTCATGGCGGTCTGGGCAGCGGTCAGGAACGACCGGTCCTCCTTATACTGGAGTCGCGGCAAAAGGGCTGAGATCACCTTGGCAGTATCGCCGACAAGGCCGGCCTCGACCGGATAGCGCAGGCCGATGCGGGTCGGGTCGATGTCGACCTGAACGGCGCGCGCCTCGCCTGGTTTGGGATAGAACTCGATATAGGGAAAGGAGCTGCCGAGGATGAGCAGAGCCTCGCAGGTCTCCAGCGCATCCTGGCCAGGCCGGGTGCCGAGCAGGCCGACGCCGCCCACCGTGTAGGGGCTGTCGTCAGGCACCACACCTTTGCCGAGCAGCGCTTTGGCCACCGGCGCGCCGAGCCGCTCAGCCAGAGTCTCGACCTCGTGTCTGGCATGAAGTGCGCCTTGTCCGGCGAGAATGCAGATCCTGCTTGCGTTGTTGAGAATGGCCGCGGCACGCGCCAACTGGTCCTCGCTCGGCATGTGGGCGCCACAAGCCATCATATCGGAGACATGGCCCGGGACATTGCGCTTCGAGGGTAGCGCCTTCGACATGGAATGGGACTGCATGTCGACCGGCATGGTGATGTGGGACACGCCGCGGCGCGCCAGAGCGGTGCGGCAGGCCAGCTCGACCACGTTCTCGACGTGGGCCGGCCCCATGATGCGGGCATTGTAGACCGCCACGTCCATGAACAGCTTGTCGAGCTCGATGTCCTGCTGGGTATAGGTGCCGACCAGGTCGTGGAACTGCAGTCCGGTGATGGCCAGCACCGGGGCACCGTCGAGCTTGGCATCATAAAGCCCGTTCAGAAGATGGATGCCGCCGGGCCCCGAGGTGGCCAGGCACACCCCCAGCCGACCGGTCCATTTGGCGTAGGCACACGCCATCAGGGCGGCCGCTTCCTCATGGCGAACCTGGACGAAGCTGATCTTGTCCTGGCGCTGGCGCAGCGCCTCCATGATGCCGTTGATGCCGTCGCCGGGCATGCCGAATATGGTGTCAACGCCCCAGTCTAGAAGCCCTTCCACCAGCACATCGCTAGCTGTCGTCGCCATGGCCTGACTCACGCTTGCAAATAGTTCTTGCAGGCCTAAACCGGCGCACTGGGCGTTGGTTCCCGGGCCGCCGGACCGGTGAAGTTCGGCTTGCGGCGGCTTCAGCCTTTGGCGGCCTCCCGCAAAGTGCCCCGGGGGGAAGCGAAGTTGTAGGCGGTGTCGATGAGCGCGAAGTGGGAGAACGCCTGGGGGAAGTTGCCGCACTGTTTGGAGTTATCGCTGTCATACTGCTCGGCCAGCAGCCCGACATCGTTGCGCAGCGCCAGCAGCCGTTCGAACAGCCGGCGTGCATCGGCTTCCCGGTCCTGCAGGATCATGTTGTCGGCGAGCCAGAACGAGCAGGCGAGAAACGCCCCTTCGCCACCTTCCAGGCCGTCCTCAGAGCGATCGGTGTCGTAGCGCAGCACAAGTCCATCGCGCACGAGTTCCCGTTCGATTGCCGCGGTAGTGGATAGCACCTTGGGATCCCTGGCCGGCAGGAATCCGACAATCGGAATGAGCAGGGCGGCGGCATCGAGATGCGGTACGCCGTAAGCCTGGACGAAGGCGCCGACCTTTTCGTCGAAGCCGCGCTCGCAGACTTCCGTATGGATGGCGTCGCGAATCTGGCGCCAGTGGTCGACCGGCCCTTCGAGCCCGAAGCGCTCAACAGCCGAGATGGCCCGGTCGAAAGCCACCCAGCACATGACCTTCGAATGAACGAAATGCTGGGGCTCGCTGCGCACCTCCCAGATGCCCTCGTCGGGCTTCTGCCACAGCTCCTCCAAATGGCGCAACAGCTCCTTCTGCATGCCCCAGCCGGCCTCGGCGAGGTTGAGGCCATAGCCGCGGGCGCAGTGCAAAGCGTCCATGGCCCAGCCGAAGACATCGAGCTGGAGCTGGTAATATGCGGCGTTGCCAACTCTGACCGGCCTGCTGTCCTTGTAGCCGGGCAGCCAGTCGATCTCGTATTCGCGCATCCGTCGTTCTCCTGCCACGCCGTAGAGCGGCTGAACCTGCGAGCCCTGCCCGGCGATCGCCCGCAGCAGCCAGTCGGCCCAGGCTTCCGCCTCCTGGCGATAGCCGGCATTCAGCAGCGACAGAATCGTGAACGTCGCGTCGCGCAGCCAGCAAAAGCGGTAATCCCAGTTGCGCGTGCCGCCTACGAGTTCCGGCAACGAGGTGGTCGGTGCGGCCACGATCCCCCCCGTCGGACCATAGGTAAGCGCCTTGATGGTGATCAGTGAGCGTATGACCGCATCGCGCCATGGTCCTTCGTAGCTGCACTGCGCGCTCCATTCGGACCACGCCCGCTCAGTCTCGGTGAGTTCGTCGTCGAAATCGGCCGGACCGGGCGGTGGCAAGTGTGAGGCCTCGTAGGCGAGCACAAAAGGTACTCGATCGCCCTGGCGGACAGCAAACTCCGCAACCGTCTTCAGGTCCCGCCCGTGGCTCTCCACCGGACTCCTCAGCACCAGCGAATGCGGCCCGCTGATGGCCCGTAAGGCGTTGTCGGGGAGCCTTTTGATCCAGGGAACGGTGAGGCCATAGTCGAACCGAATCACCAGCTCCATCTTCATGGAAACCGATCCCGACTTGCCTTCGACCACCCGGATGAGTTTCGGCGCGCCGTCGCGCAGCGGCATGAAGTCGATGAGCCGCACCGCGCCATCGGCGGTCTCGAACTCGGTCTCAAGAATGAGTGTGTTGCCGCGATAGCGGCGACGGATTCGGGTCACTTGGCCAGTCGGGGCGAGCTTCCAATGGCCGTGCTCGCTCTTGCCCAGCAACGCTGCAAAGCAGGCTTCCGAATCGAAGCGCGGAAAGCACATCCAGTCGATCGAGCCGTCGCGGCCGACCAGAGCAGCCGTCTCGCAGTCACCGATCATGGCGTAATCTTCGATGCGCATTGCCACGAGCCCAGTGTATCACTTCTGGCCGAACGCCATGGTGGACAGCAGGGCGATGTTGGGATGTCGCGAATCCAGGCGGGTATGCTGAACGATGATCGGCACGTCGGACTCGATCAGCGAGGCATAGTCGGTATCGAGCGGCACGGGCTCGGGATCGCTGAGATCGTTGAAGCGCAGGTGAAGCGTCCGACGCGCGGGCACGGTGATCCGGTACGGGCCCACCGGCTCGCGGTCGGTGAAGTAGATGGTGATCGTCACAGTTGCATCGCGGTCCCCGCAGTTCAGCAGGCATGCCGTCTCGTGTGAAACGAGCTCGCGCTCCTCGCTGGCGCTCCGGCTCGGAATGTAGCCTTCGGCAATAGCCCACATGGTCCTTCCGATCGTCATAGAATTAGCCTCTCTGCACAGATCTGTGGCTCTGATTAGCCGAACCAGCGCCGCTGAACAGACGCCAGTCGATGCTGATGCGAGCCGTTGCGGCCTCTCAGCAGCCCGCCCAGAGCAAAGCCCACGGCGGCACACAAGGCACAGGCGCCGATAACGGCAGCGGCGCGGGTGGCGTCAGCCGGCAGGAGTGTTGCGCCACTGGCGGTGTCCCATCCGAAGGAGCCCCGAGTGCGATGCACTCCGGGCTCGGGCTTGTGGAGATTGTCGCGGGTGTGCTGATAGCCGGGCTCGTCCACCGACTGGGCCTCGACCGCATTATGGGCCAAATAGCGGTCAAGGAACGACGGTGCGAGCATGTTGCCGAGTATGACCCAGGCGGTACTGCTACCCAGCCAGTATTCGCGCTCGCCGGGGTTGGCGGCGGCATACAGGATAGCCTCGGCTGCCTCTTCGGGTTCGAAGATCGGCGGGACCGGACTGGGACGGCCGCCGTGGCGGGCCCGGGCCCAATCGAATTGCGGCGTGTTGATGGCCGGCAGATGCACCTCGGTGACGGCGATCCGGCTGGCGTCGTGGATCAGTTCTGAGCGCAGCGACTCGGTAAAGCCGCGAATGGCGTGCTTGGCGGCGCAGTAGGCGGCCTGCAACGGGATGCCGCGATAGGCGAGAGCTGAACCCACCTGAACGATGATGCCGCTGTTGCGCGGCCGCATGTGCTTGAGGGCCGCCAGCGTCCCGTGCACATAGCCGAGATAGCTGACGTCGGTGATGCGCTTGACCTCTTCGGCGGTGAGATCCGAGATCGGCGCGTAGACCGTCACCATGGCGCTGTTGACCCAGATGTCGATGGGCCCGAGTGAGGCTTCGAACTCGTCGGCCGCCTGCATGAGAGCGCTATGGTCGGCCACATCGGCGGGGAATGCCTGCGCCAGGCCACCCACCGATTCGATCTCGGCCCTCGTCTCCTGCAGGGCGGCAGCGTCGCGGGCGATGAGTCCGACGCGGGCCCCTGCCCTGGCGAAGGCCCGCGCCGTGGCCCGCCCGACACCGGCACTGGCGCCGGTGATCACCACGACGCAATCTTGAAAATTGACCTTGGAACTCGGACTTGCCAGTCTCGCCAGCGCACGCACCATCGCTCGGGGTCCCCAACAATGAACCCTAGTTAAAGCAGTCCGACGCCAATATGGTTCCTGGGACAGCGTTTAGGAATGCAGGGGCCGACTAGCGAAAGCATAATCCGCCGATGGGGACGCTCGGGTGGTTTCTCTGGGCGGCTCACCCGCCCTGGGCCTTGCCTCAGGATGGCCCCTAGCCGGTTGTGCGGGAGGGTGCAAATGTCCGGGTTAGGCGGTCCAACTGGCTGCCGACCGGGTTCGCGCCCGATCGGGGTGCGGCAGTCGCGTCGCTGAGCATGGTGTCGAGCGTGACCACCCGGTCATGCAACCTGAGGCTTCTCCCCACCAGAACCTTGAGGCCCGCGGGAAGCCGATCGGCGCCCTCCAGGTCGTGGCCGGCGCCGATCTCGCTCAAGTTAATGCGCTGCTTCTCGACCTCCACAGCTTCCCGGGTGAGCTCGCCGGCGCTCACCGCGCGCTGCAGCAGCAGCCAGGATGCCAGCTGCATGAGCCTGGTGGTCAATCGCATGCTCTCGGTTGCATAGGCGATGGCCCCCTGCCGGCCGAGGCCACGAACCTCCTGCCGGCCCGGTCCGTCGAGATAGGCCGCTGTCTCCTCAACCAGCCCCATTCCCTCCTGGAACACCTTGTGGAACTGTTCCGAAGTGGTGAAGCGCGCCATGAAGTCGATAAGCACTTCGTCGCGGTCGAAGCGCTGGCCTGAATCGGTTTCACTCATTCCCAACTACCCCCACTTGCTCCACGCCTGACTGCCCTCGGGCGGAGACTCGCTAATGATGGAGTGCGCCGATGCCTTGGTCAATATGGGCGATCGGCGCCGCCATTGGCTCGAGCGTGCAAGCGGGATGCCAAAGCCAAAAAAAGAGCCGCGGGATTGCCGCGGCTCAAAGTTCTAACAGGGAGGCGTCAAACAGAGTGGACAGGAACCACTCGAGAAATCCAGATCGCTGGATTACATTAACCAACTTAAGCGAAAATCGTTACCAAGTGGTTAACAAACCCCAAACAGCAGCTCCAGTTTTTTCGACGCTTTGTCCACAGCGTATTTTCATTTGGGTCTAGGACCCTGCCGCAGCTGGGGCTCAGCGCTTGAACACCGTCTCTGCAGCGCTGCGACTCGAGTGCTTTTCGGCAAGCACTGATTCAATGCGGGCAATCTCTGCCTTGAGCGCTTCGATTCGTGCGGCGAGTTCGTCGAGTGAATGCAAACTGAGATCCTCGCCCAGTATGATCTCCGGTCTTACCGGGCGTTGCGGTTCATCGAACACCATTCTTGGCCTCCTTGGCAAAAAGGCTTCCCGGTTGTCAGTGTGCCGCGGCGCGTGTAGTGGATCAACCCTCACCAACTGCCTCAATTGGAGGTCCGCCATGGCACTGCCAAAGACGATGACCGCGATCGCTATCTCCCGTCCCGGCGGACCGGAAGTGCTGGTGCCGACGACGCTGCCGGTGCCTGAGCCTACTGAGGGCGAGGTGCTGGTGCGGGTTGAGGCTGCTGGAGTCAACCGGCCGGACGTGCTGCAGCGCCAGGGCGGCTATCCGCCGCCGCCCGGCGCGCCCCAAACGCCTGGGCTCGAAATCGCAGGTGAGGTGGTGGCGGTCGGGCCGGGCATGCGGCGCTATCGTTTGGGCGACCGGGTATGCGGCCTGGTATCGGGCGGGGGCTATGCCGAGTTTTGTGCCGTGGCCGAGGCCAATGCACTGCCGATCCCCGGCGATCTGAGCGCGGTTGAGGCGGCGGGGCTGCCGGAGACCTTCTTTACCGTGTGGACCAACGTGTTCACCCGCGGCAAGCTTCAGCCTGGCGAGACCTTGCTGGTCCATGGCGGGTCAAGCGGCATTGGTACGACCGCCATCATGATGGCCAGGATCTGGGGTGCGCGGATCTTTGCGACAGCCGGGTCAGCCGAAAAATGCCGGGTGTGCGAAGAGCTGGGGGCGGAGCGGGCCATCAACTACCGCGACGAGGACTTTGTCGAGGCGGTTCTCGCGGCAACCGACAAGCGCGGCGCCGACGTGATCCTGGACATGGTCGGGGGCGACTATGTCGCGCGCAATCTGCAAGCCGCGGCTCGCGACGCCCGCATTGTCATCATTGCCTTCCTCAAAGGCTCCAAGGTCGAGATCAACCTTCTGCCCGTCATGTTGAAACGGCTCACCCTCACCGGATCGACCCTGCGCATCCGGAGCGTTGAGGAAAAGGCCGAGATTGCCCGTGCACTTGAGGAGCACATCTGGCCTCATCTCGCCGCCGGACGCATTCGGCCGGTGATCCACAAGACCTTTGCGCTCAGCGACGCTGCCGCGGCGCACACCTTGATGGATTCCGGGGCTCATATCGGCAAAATCATCCTCACGACCGGCGCACCGGCGCGCTCTTAACGCCCCTATGCGGCGCTCACGCTGGCCGCTTGCCTGACAAGCTTCTTCACCGCCGGGGCGGCAGCGACTGCGCCGCGCTCGGCATAGTCCTCATGATGGCGCTCGATGTCCTTAGGCTCGTAGAGGTAATTCACCATGATGCCGGCCGATTGGCTGAGCCCGCGCGGCGAAATGTCTGCGAGCCAGTTTATTCTCTCGATGCGCGCGCCATTGCCAAGGTGGAACCGGGCCACCGGGTCGATTGGCTGTCCGTTGTGGCGCTTTTCCTCCAACAGGTACCGGGCGGCGAGCGGCATGAGGGCTCCAGCAAGAGCATCGCGAGCCGCCGGGTCCTCGACCCAACCCGGGTCGACGAGCCGCGCCAGCAGCTTGTGGGTTTCCGGCGCCAGCGACCCATTCTCAGACCCCACCAAGCGGCCAAGCCACGTCATGAAGCCGGGGAGGGGCGACAGCGTGACGAAGTTCTTGAGCTGGGGCTGCTCGTGGGCCAGATCGTTGACTACCTGCTTGATGAGAAAATTGCCGAAGCTGATGCCGGTCAGACCAGCCTGGCAGTTGGAGATCGAGTAGAAGATTGCCGTCGTCGGCCGGTCGACGTTCGCCGAACGCTCTTCGGACAACAATGCCTGCACCGACGGGGCGCCGCCATCGGTCAGCGCCACCTCGACGAAGATCAAGGGTTCTTCGGCCAGCGCGGGATGGAAGAACGCGAAGCACCGCCGGTCGATTGGATCGAGCCGGCGCTTGAGGTCGTCCCAGTCGTGAATTTCGTGCACGGCCTCGTACTGGATGATCTTCTCAAGGATGCTGGCCGGCGTCGACCAGTCGATGCGCCGCAGCACCAGGAAGCCGCGGTTGAACCAGGAGTGGAAAAGGTGGGCGAGGTCTTCGTCGACCAGCCTGAGGGCCTGGTCATCGGCAACCAGCGGCAACAAATCGGCCCGCATGGCGACCATTGCAGCGGTGCCTCCCGGCGCAAGGTTGAGCCGGCGGAAGAACTCCAGCCGAGGCGCTTCAATCAGGCGCGCGAGCCTGGACAGCACGGCTGCGTCGCCATTCTCCAGAAACCGGGTGGCGGCGGCGCGGACCTCCTCGACATCGGGGCCGAATTCGGTGGCAAGCACGTGGAAAAAGGCCTTCCTTTCGGAAGCCGTCAGGCGGCCATAATTCTCCACGATCTGCTGGGCAATGGCGACGCCCGACAGTTCGCCGCGGCGCGACAGGAGCTGGCGGGAGAGTTCGGTGAGGTCTACACCGGGCCCGCCGCGGCCGGCCGGGCCCAGCGCCCTGCTGCGCTCGAAAATGGTTTCGAGGAGCTCGCGGAAGAAGGACACTTGCATCGCCATTATCCAATCCTTGGAAACACGACTTTCGGCTCCCGGTTGCCCTGGGCTATAGACAGGGCTTGCGTCACAGAGGTTCGTGAATGATCGAGAACCATAATCTGTACTGTCTTTTCGAGCGACAGTTCCTGATCGCCGGTGACGCTGCTGCCCTGACTCCGGCCGACGGTGGACCAGGTTTCAGCTACCGCGCGCTCGCCGAGGGCGCCGGGCGCTATGCCAATGCCCTGCTGGCACTCGGCGTTGCGCCTGGAGACCGGGTTACGGTGCAGGTGGAGAAATCGCCGGCCAACGTCCTCCTCTACCTGGGTGCGATCAAGGCGGGAGCGGTATACCAGCCCTTGAACACCGCCTACTCGCCCTCCGAGCTTGACTATTTCATCGCCGACGCCAGGCCGGCGGTGATCGTCAGTGATCCGGCTTTGAGCGCGGCGGCTCGCGAGATCGCCGGCCGTCACGGCGGCATAGTGGTGACGCTGGACGGCGAAGGTGGTGGCGAACTTGCCGAACTGGCGGCCAGCGTGACGCCCAACCACGAGACCGTGCTGCGGGCGAACGACGACATTGCCGGACTTCTCTACACCTCGGGCACCACCGGACGCTCGAAGGGAGCGATGATCACCCACCGCAATCTCGTGTCGAACACCATCACCTTGCATGAGGCTTGGCGCTTTGTCCCCGGCGATGTGCTCCTGCATGCTCTGCCCATCTTCCATGTCCACGGGCTCTATGTCGCCCTCGGCACCGCGTTTCTCAACCGCTCTGAAATTCTCTGGCATCATAAATTCGACGTCAACGCCGTGATGGCTGATTTGCCACGCGCCACCGTAATGATGGGAGTGCCGACATTCTATACCCGGTTGGTGATGCGCGACGACCTCACGGCCCGGGCTTGTGCCCACATGCGGCTGTTCGTCTCGGGCTCGGCGCCATTGCTGGCTGAGACCCATAAGAACTTTGAGGCCAAGACCGGCCACCGCATTGTCGAGCGCTACGGCATGACCGAGACCGGGATGATCACATCGAACCCCTATGATGGCGAGCGTCGGGCTGGCACGGTGGGTTACCCGTTGCCGGGCATTTCAGTCCGCATCGCCGACGAGCAGGGCAAAGAGTTGCCCCCTGGAGACGTCGGCGTCATCGAGGTCAAGGGCCCCAATGTGTTCAAGGGCTATTGGGACATGGCCGAGGAAACCCGCAAGGCGTTCCGCCCGGATGGCTATTTCATCACCGGCGACCTCGGCAAGATGGAAGAAGATGGGCGCATCTCGATAGTCGGGCGCGGCAAGGATCTCATCATTTCGGGTGGGTTGAACGTCTATCCGAAGGAGGTGGAAAACGAGCTCGACGCCATCGAAGGTGTCACAGAATCGGCCGTCATCGGCGTGCCCCATGGAGATTTCGGCGAGAGCGTGGTGGCGGTGGTCACCGGCAATCCGCCGCCTGAACCGGACATGATCACGCAGCTCTCCGGGCGGCTGGCCAAATTCAAGGTCCCGAAGCGCATCTTCACCATCCCTGAGTTGCCGCGCAACGTCATGGGCAAGGTGCAGAAATCCGAGCTCAGGCAACGATTTGCCGACACCTTCCGTGGCACTTGAGGGCCTGCGGCAAGGGGCCGCGTCAGGCAATCCTCAATCCGGCCACGCCGGCCAGGATGAGGACGGCGGCCGACATGCGCCATAGGGTCAGGCGTTCCTTCAGCATCACGGCCGACAAAAAGACCGCGAACAAGATGCTCGATTCCCGTAGCGCCGCCACCGCGGCGATGGGGGCCCGGGTCATGGCCCAAATGATGATCCAGTAGGCACCGAGCGACAGAGCGCCGGTCGTGAGGCCGCTGCGCCAAGCCGGGAGCATGGCATCGACCGCCGGCCGGCCGCGCATCACGACACAAATGAACCCCATGGAAAAGCCGTCAAGCGCGAACAGCCATACGGTGTAGCTCGAGGCGCTTGGCGCACTACGGCCGCCGACACCGTCCACCAGCGTGTAGGCGGCAATGAAGGCCGAGGTGCCAAGGGCGTAGAGTACGGTGGCGCGGCCCAGTTTCGCCGCGGTGCTGGCGCCCCGCATCGACATGAGCAGGATGCCGAGGCACAAAACAGCGATCGCTGCGGCCGTGGGGACCGACATGACTTCGCCGACGAGAACGGCGGCGCCCAGCGCGGTGATGAGCGGCGCCGTGCCACGGGCCAGCGGATAGACCTGGCCCAACTCGCCCTGCTTGTAGGCGCTGACCAGGAACAGCTTGTAGCCGACATGAAATGCCACCGAAAGTACAATCCACACCCAGGTGCGCCCGCTCGGCACCGTGACAAATGGCAGGCACGCCACCGATATCGCTCCCATGCCGACGCTCATGAACGAGATCGACAGGAACGGATCGAGCCGGATCTTGATGAGCGCGTTCCAGCCGGCATGCATGAACGCGGCGGCAAGAACGGCAACGAACACGTCAGCGGTCAAGAAAGCCCCCGAATCAGGCCGGCGGACAATACGTCCGCTCGCTCCCGGTTTCCAGCATCTTGACCGTCCGGACAGGCAATGCGCCCCGCGACGGTTGAATTGGTCGCGCGGAATTGATTGGCATGGATTCCTGGAGCAGCCTAAAAATGAGCCGGACATGACTGGGAAAGCGACGCATGCTCTCAACCGGCGCCAGGTGCTGGCTGCCGTGGCGGCTTTGTGTGCGGCCGGCCCGGCGGCCAGCCAGACGGCTGAGATCAGCGCCCGGCAGGCCCATGCAGCGGCCATACGCGGCGAGCTTGTACTCGTCGACGTCCGCACTCCGCACGAGTGGCGCGCCACCGGAATTGGCCAGCACGCCGTACCGATCTCCATGCATGAGCCAGGGTTTATCGACAGGCTTGATCACTTGATATCGGGGGATCGGTCGCGGCGAATTGCACTGATCTGTGCGCAGGGGGGGCGCTCAGGCTCGCTTCAGCGCACGCTGTCGCGGATGGAATTCAGCAGCGTGCTCAATGTCGCGGAAGGAATGGAGGGTGGACCAAACGGCGCCGGCTGGATTGCCCAGGGGCTTCCGGTTCGGCCGGTCAAGCCCTGACCGACGGCGTTTCGGCAGGTCGGCAATACGTCTCGCGCAGGTACAGACTGGCGAGGAGGCCCATGATCGTCCAAGCGATGAGGCTGACAAACGCGAGGCGGTAGTCGGCGGCTTCATAGACGCGCACGCCGCCCACCATCTTACCATCCCATAAGGCATCGAGCAGGCCGCCGATCAGTGGCTGGAGCAGCGCTCCAGAGGCCACCGTCATGCCGTTGACGAGGCCGGTGACCGAGCCATGGAGTCCGGGCGGGCTCACCTCGCGGGCAAGGGCGTAGGTGATCACCATATGACTCCCGGCCAAGCCAATGCCGAAGATCACTGCCACGAGCGCCCACAACGGCAATTGCGGCACCGCGGCGAGAATCATGACCAGCAGCACCAAGGCCGCCACGGCGGAAATCAGCGGGGCCTTGCGGCGTCGAACATAGTCGGAAATCCACCCGCTCGCCGGCGCACCCAGCGCCCAACCGACTAGCGTCGTTGAAACCAGCAGTGCGGCCTGCGGCCGGGTCAGGTCGTAGGCGACCACCAGATAGGGCACGCCCCACAGACCGCCGAAGGCCAGCATCGGCCCTGACATCGACGTGGCGACGATGGCGATGAGCCAAACTTCGCGGGACCGCACGGCCTGAGACAGGCCGACGCGCAACTCGCCCCATGACTGCCGGCGAGAGGCGGGCTCGATGCCGGGGAGCGGCGAATCGCGCACCACCAGTGCAATCGCAAGCGCTACTACGGCGGCCACTATGCCGCTGGCCAGCATGGTCGCGCGCCATCCATAGATGTTGATGAGCGACGCAAGGGGGGCCTGGCCTGCGAACCCGCCGATCATGGCTATCAGCATCGCAAGTCCTGCCAGCAGCGCAAAGCGGTGAGCCGGGAACCAGCGGCTGGCAAGCGCCAAAGAACCGATGAAGCCAACGGCCGAGCCGGCGCCAATCAGAAACCGCCCGGCATAGGCGAGCTCAAGCGAGCGGGCGAGTGCGAAGGCGATGGTGCCCAGTGCCGCCATGGCCATGGCCCCGGACAGCAACACACGGGCGCCAAAGCGATCGAGCAGCACGCCGATGGGGATCTGTAGCAGGGCATATGGATAGAAATATAGGGCCGACAGCTGGCCGAGAACGGCTGCGCCGACGGAGAACGCCTCCATGAGGTCGCTGACCATGACGCTTGGCGCCACGCGCTGGAAGAAGGCATAACCGAAGGCGACGGCGCTCAGCGACCAGACCAGCCAGGCTCTGGCGCCGCCGAGGGGAGGGGGACTGGCAGATGTCAACGGCGGATCCCGACTGCGAGGAGCGAGCTAGAGCCTATCCTCGGATGGTCGGTCGGAAAACCCCTCGCGTCACTGTGGCTTCAGCCCGACCGACCTATTTGGGACAGTCGACGCACATGATCCTGGCGGACTGGCGCGGCCTCAGCATGATCTGGTTTTCGACTGTGGACGCCTTGATGTTGAGAAAGGCCCCAATGATCGGCTCCCATTGGTAGCAGGCCCGCGAGACAATGACGTCGTTGCCTTCGGTCATGAGGTCTGCCATCTGTGGACTGGTTGTCAGCTCACTGCCGCAACTGCCGCCTTCGCTCTTGTATGACCAAACCCTCCCCGACGTTGAAAAGGCGTAGAACTCAAGCGAGGTGCTTTCTGCCGGAAACGGGTCCATGATCGGCCTGGCGGCACTGATGAAGCCCTTCAGATCCGAAATTTTGACATCGCCCTGGGACTGAGTGATGAGGTCTCCAAGGGTGCTGGCAGTGAGGGTCACGCGCCGGTTGGCGGACAGAAGATTCGATACATCCACCAACCCAACAAACACGATCAGCATGATGGGAAAGATCAGGGCCATTTCGATGCTGGCTACGCCGCGCGAATCGCCACCATAGCGCCGGGCACCGCTGATGCGTGCGGCCAAGCCGGTCAGCAAGCCGACCCGGTTGAGATCATTCGTCGACTTGGACCCGGCCATCAGTGCGCCTCGCTCAATTGCTTGTGCCATAAGGCTCATTGCGGAATGCCGCGCCGGCGGCAAGCAGGCGCCGGCCGTCTGACATGTTGGACATGTATGTCATGCCCGGTGCGAACAGCGCCCATTCATAATACACCCTGACCACCACCACCTGCAGGGGATCGCCGGGCTGGAAATTGTTGTTGGTGACTTCGGAGGAAAGTTCGCCGTCGGATGTCAGGGGCGGCGACAACTGCACTTGATCGAAATCGTCGAATGCACGCACGTCGATGTGCAGCTTTGATTCGCAGTCGAGGTAGGTGGCAAGCCTGCCGCACACCAACGTCTTGAACTCGGCGTCCGACATCGGTTGCAACTGGACCTCGCCGGTGCGAATCATGCGCGCAGCCTGGCCGACACCATGTTCGATGACATATTCGCTGAACAACATGATCCCGACTTCGAAGATCGCCAGCAGCAGCATGAGGAACGGTGGCGCCACGATGGCGAACTCAATGGCCGTAACGCCGCTCTGAGATCGCCGATAGCGGCGAAGTAAGCGCCGGCGGCGCTGCAGACCTTGTCCCGTCATCGTTGCTTCTCCGGGTCCACCGTGGTGGAAGTCCTGTGGTTTCGCCATGCCAAGTATCCCGAGCACGAATTGTTTCGGGATAGTGGGCACGTACTGAACCAACCGTAACAGCGGACAGGAAGCAAATGCTGAAAATGGAGGAAACAATTTTAACTGCCGACCGGGCATCGGTGTCGTGGCAGAGACAAAGGCAGCGCTGCGCTCAGCGCAGCGTTGTCTGGCGTGCTGGCGACGCAGTAGGCGCTATTCGCTGAGCTTGCTTGCGCCGGTTGATAGCTGCAGCTTTTGCTGCACGCTTGAGTTAATGCTGCCGTAGTAGTCGCTATTGTCGCCAACCTGCAGGGCGCTCTCGCAGTTGGGAGCGCACAGATATGAGAAGGTCGAGCCGGCCTTGTAGACGGTAACGTTTTGGCTGCCGCCGCGCACCACGTGCAACTCGAAGTCGGCAAGGTGGGCGCCGTTTTTGTCCAGTGCGATCACGTTCGTGGTGCCGAAATGGCGTCCGTGAATGACGATCATGCCCTGCTTTATGGAGACATCGGCGAACAGTGGGTTGCCGACCACGACCGTGGCCGGGTCGCCCGCCAGGGCAAGCAGCCTCGCCTGGTCGGCCTTGACGGTGATGCTGGTGGCGGATTCGGCCGCCGCAACTGGGGCCTGAGTGAGAACGGCCCATACCGGGATCAGGGCCACCCCGAACCTCAAGAGGAACAGGCGGGCATGATTGAGAGTCTGGCTTGGCATTCGGACCTCCTTGTTCACGGGCCATGACGCTTGCGCCGAGGCCATCATCCGCATAGCTGATTCGCCATATCAACGGAAATTGGTGAACGAACCCTTATATCGCGGCCGCCGCCGGCACCGCTACTGCTGGTTCAGCAACGGTCCACTTGTCACCCGGTGTTCGTGTTCGGGGTCACATCCTCCAAACCACACAGGAGAAAAATATTAACCAGCAAACATTGTTTCTTGAAACCGGAAGACGCCACAGTCGCCTAGTTACCTGATCTTAATTTGCAGCTTGTGAGCATGGCGGCAGCTTCGGGACAAGGAGATCACCGTCCGGCAAAGGGCTGTATCTGGATGAGCCGGTGCGGAGGAATACATGACGACCTTTGTGCGTTTCATCAAGGATGAGTCCGGTGCCTCGGCGATCGACTACGGGCTGATTGCTGCAGCGACCGGTTTGGCCGTTGCCGCTATTTTGCCGATCCTCGGAAGCAGCATCAGTGCCACTTATATGGCTTTTGGCAACAACCTTGACTAGCGACAGCTCGATACCGCAACTTCTCATTAGCACTAAATATAATAGGGAGGCTCCGGGCCGTCGGCAATCCAGCCGGCGGCCACTTTTTTAACGGTGCCCTTAACCGGCACTTTACACTGTCGTGGGACTGTCGACTGGCATTGAGACACCTCTTTGGCCGTTCCGGAAACAACCAACGCACTGTTTGAACGATGATCGACCTGCTTGCATTGACACTGTTTCCGACGCTGATGCTGGCGGCTGCGATCTGCGATCTGCTTACTATGCGCATTCCGAACTGGCTGAACGGGGTTGCTGCCCTATCGCTGCTGCCGATGGCGGCGCTTATGGGCATGCCGCTTGACGTCCTGCAGTGGCACGTCTTGGCGGGAGTCGTAATGCTGGTAAGCGGCTTCGGCCTGTTTGCCCGCGGATACATCGGAGGCGGGGATGCCAAGCTCATGGCGGCGGCGGGATTGTGGGTCGGGTGGAGCGCGCTGCTGCCATTCGTACTCGTCACCACGCTGGCAGGCGGGGCGTTGGCCATCCTCTACAAGCTGTGGCAACTCGTCCGGGCAGACTGCGAGGTCAGGGATGTCGTCTGGCTGCGGCGTGTGTTCCGGGCCGACCTGGAACTCCCCTACGGCATTGCAATCGCGACCGGAGGGCTGTGGGTCTACTCAGGAACCTGGTGGATGGCGAGGCTCATGTGATGAGCGACGCTAGCCCGGCAGGCGTTATGGTTAACGCAAAATTGATCATTAGGTACGACGTTAACGCTGAAGCCCGCGCGACAGCCGGTCTTCAAGGGGAGAGGTGAGGGCGAGATAAATGAGCGTAACCCGTTTTGCAATCATGGGGTTGGCCGTCGGCTCGGCGGTGCTCGCCGCGTATCTGGCTCAGGGCTTCTTGGGCCGGGAACCGCAGGAGCGGGTGGTCGAAGTCAACCGGATAGCCTCCACCGAAGTGCTCGTTATGGCGCAAGACGTGAAATTGGGCGATCGGCTGAGCCGGTCGAGGATGACGTGGCAAAGCTGGCCCAACGATAGCGTCAGGGGTCACATGATCTCGCGCAGGACGCGGCCCGCGGCGATGCAGGAACTGGAGAACGCGCGGGCGCGCACCGACATGTTCGAGGGCGAACCGGTGAGCGATCGCAAGATCATTGCTCCCGATGCTGCCGGCTTCATGGCCGCCATCCTGCCCAGGGGCATGCGGGCGATTTCCGTGCGCATCTCGGCGGAGAGTGGTGCCGGCGGCTTCATTCTGCCCAACGACCGGGTCGACGTCATTCTCATCACCAAGCAAACCGAGAGCGGCAGCCGACCCCGGACGATGAGCGAAGCGGTGCTCACCAACGTTCGGGTGCTGGCGATCGACCAGACTTTTCAGACCAACGAGCAGGGTCAACAGGTGGTGGTCGGCAAGACGGCCACCCTTCAGCTCGATCCCAAGCAGGCCGAGATCCTGGCCATGGTTGAGTCCTCCGGCCAGCTGACGCTGGCGCTCCGGAGCCTCGCCGATATCGGCGACAGTGCGCTCGGTGATGACGGACCGCGTCTTGCCGAGCGATTTGTGGATGGCGGTCGCGCCGGCGAGGTCTCGGTCTTTCGCTATGGAATCGAAAGCCTGACCGGTCTGACGAGATGAGACAGTTCTGTGGGGACATTGCGCAGGGGATGCCATGATTATGGTCAGAAAATATCAAATAGGCCGGCTGCTGGCGCTCGCCATCTTGGCGGTCGGTATGTTGTTCGGCGGCGGATTCGGTGCGCCGGTGTCCGTCAAGGCCAATGATTTGGCCCATGGCCAGAGCGGAGCCAAGTTCCTCCGCATCGGGCTCAACAAGTCGATGGTCATCCGCTTGCCGGGTCAGGCCCGCGACGTACTGGTCGGCAATCCGGAGATTGTCGAAGTGGTGGTGCGAACCCAGGACACCGCCTACCTGTTCGCCCGCGCACCCGGCCAGAGCAATGCCTATTTCTTCGATGCCGACGGCCGCCAGATCCTGGCCCTCGACATCGAGATCACCCAGGACATGGCGGCATTGAACCAGCTCATCCAGCGCACCATTCCAGGCACTCAGATCACCGCCGACACGATCGGCGAGAACGTGGTGCTGGGCGGCGTCGCCAACAACGCCGCCGAGGCGAAGACAGCCTTTGACCTCGCTGCCAGGTTCGCCGGCGACGAGAAAAAGGTCATGAGCACTGTTGCCATCACCGGCAAGGACCAGGTGATGCTGCGGGTGCGGGTCGCCGAGGTGCAGCGCGACGTGCTCAAGGCCTTCGGCATCGACTTCGACCAGTTGATGTTCAAGGCGGGCAATCTGGCTGTGAATGCGTTCACCTTCAACCCTTTCACGCTCGGCACCGGGCTGGGGAGCGGGGGGCTGGTGAATCCGTCCTTGGAGACCGGCAGCAACACCAAGGTCGATGCAGTAATTCGGGCCATGGAACGCGACGGCCTGGTCAGGACCCTGGCAGAGCCGACGCTGACGGCGGTATCCGGCGAAAGCGCCAAGTTCCTGGCCGGCGGCGAGTTTCCGGTCGTCGTCGGCACTACGAATCAAGACGGGCGCGACGTCCTGAAGATCGAGTTCAAGCCGTTCGGCGTCGGCCTCGGATTCACGCCCGTGGTGCTCTCAGAAGGACGCATCAGCCTGCGGGTATCGACGGAAGTCAGCGAGCTGTCGCCGGAAAACTCAGTGTCGCTCGGCAGCGGCACCATTCCCGGCCTCAAGGTCCGCCGGGCCGAAACCACCCTCGAGCTGCCGAGCGGCGGCTCGATGGTGCTGGCCGGCCTGATTCAGGAGAAAACGAGGCAGGACATCAACGGCGTGCCCGGGCTCAAGGATCTACCGGTGCTGGGCACCTTGTTCCGCAGCCGCGATTTCCAGTCGAACCAGACCGAGCTCGTGGTCATCGTCACACCCTATGTCGTCGACGCCGTCAACGAGAAGCACCTGGCGACGCCGCTCGACCGGCTCAACATCGCCCAGGATCGACAGACCATCCTGTTCGGTCGCCTTCACAAAGTCTACGGCGTCGCCGGCCAAGCCCCCAAGGGCGGCTATCACGGCAGCGTCGGTTTCATCGTCGAATGATGGGGAGGATCGTCATGTCCAAACGTATAGCGAATCGTGGTTCCTTCCTCTTGAGACTGGCATTGCCGATGACTGCCGCGCTGGCGCTCGGCGCCTGCAGCCAGCCCTGGGCAGAGGATCCTTATGAGAACGTCTATTTGAGCCAGGTACACTATGAGCGCTATCCCATCGAGGTCGGCAAAGGCACCATGAAGATGCGGGTGCCGACCACCTCGGCCACCTTGTCTGTCGCCCAGAAAGAGACAGTCATCCGTTTCGCCCAGCAGGCGCGCAGCACCGAGGCCAGTCAGGTGATGGTGAGCCAGCCGACGGGCAGCGCCCACTCTGCCGCGGTGGCCGGCCACGTCGCCCATCTGCTTGCAAGCGAAGGCATCCCGCCACACGCCATCGTCGGCACGACCTACCAGGGCGGCCGCAGCGCCCCTGTGGTGGTCTCGTTCTCCCGGCATTTCGCGTCCTCGCCGGAATGCGGCGACTGGTCCCAGCCGATGAACGAGACCGGCCGCAACGAGGTCTATGCCAACTTCGGCTGCTCCCAGCAGCACAACATCGCCGCCCTGGTGGCCGATCCCAGGGACATCAATGTACCCAGGGGCACCACGCCGCCCGATGCCATGCGCCGTTCGCAGGTCATAAAAGACTACCGCACGCCGAGAAACACCGCCACCCCAACTGAGGATGCGGTGACGGTCAGCGAAGTGGCTCAGTAACGCAGGAGCGATCAGAAGATGATGGGCAACCCAGCGTTGGAGGAGGTCGCCGGCACATCACCGGGGCCTGCTCCGGTCGTCACACGGATCCCGCACATCAACATTGCGGCGTTCTGCGAAAGCGAGCACACGGCGCGCGTCATGGCGGCCGTTGCCGCCGACCGCCGGGCGGCCAGTGCCCATGTGGACATCCAGATGGGCGGCATCACCGCGGCGGCGCAAGTGTTCTCCGGCAAACGCACGCCCAGCGTACTGCTGGTGGAGTCACAGCAGAACCGCGAAGGCCTGCTGGCCGAACTCGCCAAGCTGGCGCCGGTCTGCGACCCGTCGAGCAAGGTGATCGTCATCGGCCACGTCAATGACGTGATCCTGTATCGCGAGCTGATGCGCGAGGGGATCAGCGAATACCTCGTGGCGCCACTGCATCAGCTGCAGCTCATCGACGTGATCGGCAATCTGTTCCGTGATCCCAAGGCCAACCCGGTAGGCAAAGTCCAGGCGTTCGTCGGGGCCAAGGGTGGTGTGGGCTCAAGCATGATCGCCCATCATGTCGGCTGGATCATGTCGCGCCAATTTGGCGTCGACACGGTCATCACCGATCTTGACCTCGCCTTCGGCACCGCTGGGCTCAATTTCAACCTCGATACGTCGCAAGGCATCGTGGAGGCGTTGGGCGCCTCCGACCGCATCGATCAGGTGCTGATTGACAGGTTGCTGACCAAATGCGGCGAGCGCTTGAGCCTGCTCGCCTCGGCCGGCTCGGTCGAGCGTGACGTCAGCGTCGATTCCCGGGCCCTGCAGACGATTCTGGATACAGTCCGCAGCAACGTCCCGCTGGTGGTGGTGGACGTTCCGAATGTCTGGACGCCGTGGAGCAAGCTCACCCTCACCCAAGCCGACGAGGTGATCATCACCGCCACGCCCGAGCTGGCAAGCCTGAGGAACGCCAAGAACCTGATCGACTTCCTCAAGGCTGCACGGCCGAACGATCGGCCACCTCACCTCGTGCTGAACCAGGTGGGGGTGCTTAAGCGGCCAGAGATCCCGGTCAGCGAATTCGCCCGCGCGATCGGCGTCGAGCCGACTGTGATCGTGCCGTATGATTGCATGTCCTTCGGCACCGCATCGAGCAACGGTCAGATGATCTTCGATGTGGCGCCGAGATCGAAGGCCGCCGAGGCGCTGAGCAGCCTGGCACAACAGCTGAGCGGGCTCGAGCCGCCGGCCAAGTCCGGCAAGTTCTCGCTCGCTCCGCTGATGAAGAGCTTTGCCGGCCTGAGGAAGAAGTAATGTTTGGCAAGCGCGGCGATACCGACGATCCGCGACCCGGCGCGAGCCCACCGCCGCCTCGGGGGCTCGATGCGCCTCAGCCGAGCCATGCCATAGCGTCGACAATTCCCGATCTCGACGTGAAGCCCGAGCGTCCCGCGGCCGCAAGCCCGGCTGGAGCGCCTCCGCGGCCGGCCGCTCAGGCCAAGCCAAAGCCGCACGCCGCAGGGCGCAAATCCGACAGCTACTACGACATCAAGAGCACGATCTTTAACGCCCTGATCGATGCCATAGACCTGACCCAGCTTGGTCAGCTCGACCGCGACAGCGCACGTGACGAAATCCGGGATATCGTCAACGAAATCATCGCGCTAAAGGACGTCGCGATGTCGATCGCCGAGCAGGAGGAGCTGCTCGAGGACATCTGCAACGACGTACTTGGCTACGGGCCCCTGGAGCCGCTGCTTGCCCGAGACGACATTGCCGACATCATGGTCAACGGTGCCAATCTGTGTTTCATCGAAGTCAACGGCAAGGTTGAGCAGACCAACGTCCGCTTTCGCGACAATCCGCAGCTGCTGAACATCTGCCAGCGCATCGTCAGCCAGGTCGGACGTCGGGTCGACGAATCCAGCCCGATCTGCGACGCCCGGCTGCCGGACGGCTCGCGCGTCAACGTCATCGTGCCGCCGCTGTCCATCGACGGACCTGCCTTGACGATCCGCAAGTTCAAAAGGGATCGCCTCAAGCTGCAGGACTTGGTGCAATTCGGATCGATCACTCCAGAGGGGGCCACCATCCTCGCCGTCATCGGCCGAGTGCGCTGCAACGTACTGATTTCGGGTGGTACCGGCTCCGGAAAGACGACGCTGCTCAACTGCCTGACGGCCTACATCGATGCCGATGAGCGCGTCGTCACTTGCGAGGACGCTGCCGAGCTGCAGCTGCAGCAGCCCCATGTGGTGAGGCTGGAGACCCGTCCACCCAACCTCGAGGGTGAAGGCCAGATCACCATGCGCGACCTGGTGAAAAACTGCCTGCGTATGCGGCCGGAGCGCATCATCGTCGGCGAGGTGCGCGGGCCGGAGGCCTTCGACCTGTTGCAGGCGATGAATACCGGCCATGACGGTTCGATGGGGACACTGCACGCCAACAGCCCGCGCGAGGCAATGTCGCGCCTCGAATCGATGATCACCATGGGGGGGTTCTCCCTGCCGTCGAAGACCATCAAGGAGATGATCGTCGGCTCCATCGACGTGATCATCCAGACCGCCCGCTTGCGCGACGGGTCGCGCCGCATAACCCACGTCACCGAGGTGGTGGGCATGGAGGGCGACGTGATCATCACCCAGGATCTCTTCGTACACGACATTCTCGGCGAGGATGCCAATGGCCGCATTATGGGGCGATACCGCTCGACCGGCATTGCCCGACCGCATTTCTGGGAACGGGCTCGCTATTTCGGCGAGGAGTTGCGGCTCGCCGAAGCCCTCGAGAAGGCGGAGACGCGCAACGATGGCGACCTCTGAGGGAAGGGGCAGGAGGGCGAGTGATGGATCTCTTAGCTGAAGCTGAACGAACCTTCCTTATCGTCCTCGTGGCCATTGCCGTTGGCAGCCTGGCATTAGGGCTGCTGTTTCCCTGGCTCACCGGCTCGGCGGTGGCATCCAAGCGCATCGCCAGTGTGGCCAATAAATCTGCGGGGAGCGTCAAGGGCGGATTGCGCGCCCGCTTCACGGAAGATTCCAAGGACGTTCGCCGCAAGCAGATCCAGGATTCCCTCAAGCAGTTCGACGAGCGCGAGAAGAAGCGCACCAAGCGCGTCACGGTCAGGACTCTACTGACGCAAGCCGGATTCAGTATTTCGCCTCGCTCGTTCTGGATAGCCTCCATCATGGCCGGGGCACTGTGCGCCGCCTTGGCCTATTGGAGCGGTGTGCCGGCGTTGGTGGCGCTGGCTGCTGGGTTGGCCGGCGCCTTCGGACTGCCCCGATGGTTTCTCAAGGTGATCATCAGACGGCGTCAGCAGATCTTCCTCAACGACTTTGCTGACGCCATCGACGTGATCGTGCGGGGCCTCAAGTCCGGCCTGCCGGTCAACGATGCCTTGAAGGTGATCGCTGGCGAGATGCCGCCGCCGGTCGGACCGGAATTTCTGGAGGTGATCGAGGGCCAGCGCGTCGGCATTACCATCGATCAGGGCGTCGAGCGCATGTACGAACGGGTTCCGCTGGCGGAGGTCAACTTCCTATCGATCGTGATCATGATCCAGCAGAAAACCGGCGGCAACCTGGCTGAAGCTCTTAACAACCTTTCGCGGGTCCTGCGTGAACGCAAGAAGTTGAAAGCCAAAATCATAGCGGTGTCGCAAGAGGCCAAGCTCTCTGCAATTATCGTCGGTTCCCTGCCTTTCTTGATCCTCGGCGCTCTCTTGATTTTAAACCCTGATTACTTGACTCCTCTCTTCGAGACCGAGACCGGTCATATCCTGATGCTCGGGTCGGGGCTATGGATGCTGACCGGCATCCTGGTCATGCGTAAGATGATCAACTTCGATTTCTGATGGATACCGGGACGCGCGCATGATCGAGCTGCTGTATTCTCTCACCGAGTTGCGCAATGCCGTCACGATTCTTGTGGCGCTGTCAACTTTTGCGACTGTGCTGACGGTCGCAGCGCCGTTATTGCAGGGCGATAGACTGCGCTCGCGGATGAAAGGCGTGGTTAGCCATCGCGAACGGCTGCGTTCCCAGCACCGGGCGACTCTCGGTGTCAGGACCGACGGGCGGCTGCGCGATAAACCTAAGGGAACCCTGGCTCAGCTCGTGCAGGCTCTCAACCTGCGTCAGGTATTCGAGGCCGAAACGACACGACAGCGGTTGCGCCAGGCTGGCCTGCGCAGCGAAAAGCACCTCGTGACTTATTTGGCGCTGCGGCTTATGACTCCGATCGCTCTCGGGCTCATCGTGTTCGTCTATTCGTCGACGGTTCTTGTCGATCGCGTTCCAACCCCAGTACGCCTCGGTATCACTTTCGCCGGTTTGATCATCGGTTACTACCTGCCCGCGATATTCCTCAAGAATATCGTTCAGCGGCGCCAGGATTCGATCCGCCGCGCCTGGTCGGATGCTCTCGACCTGCTCCTGATCTGCGTTGAGTCCGGCATGTCGATCGAAGCCGCCTTGCAGCGCGTCGCACAAGAAATCGGATCGCAGTCGGTGGCGCTTGCCGAAGAGCTGACCCTCACCACCGCAGAGCTCTCCT